>JALUZI010000100.1 GCA_027012045.1 Desulfurococcales archaeon | reverse complement strand
CTTCCCATACTCCTCCTCGAGTATCTTATAGGCCTCCCTCATGGTAACCCTGGGGACCTCGCGGGGGACCCTCAGGGAGGCCTGGAACTCCTCTACTGTCGGCTTGACCCGGGGATCCCTAGTCATGCCCTCGGCGAGCCTGCGGAAGAAGCCCTCCACCATCGCCATCACGTCTTCGGGACCCTCTATGAATCCGAACTCGATGTCCATGCTATGATACTCTGTGAGGTGCCTCGTGGTATGGTGGGGCTCGGCCCTGAAGACAGGGCCTATCTCGTAGACCCTCTCGAGGCCGGCTATGACCGCCATCTGCTTGTAGAACTGGGGGCTCTGCGCGAGGTAGGCCTCCCTGCCGAAGTATATCACCGGGAATACCTCTGCACCGCTCTCCGTCCCGGCGGCGACTATCTTGGGGGTGAATATCTCTACGAAGCCCTTCTCCGTGTAGTAGTCGCGGAAGACGCGGGCGACCCACGCCTCGAACTGGAAGATCATGTTAACCCTAGGGTTCCTCGCGTCCAGCCACCTATAGTTCAGCCTCGTGGCCAGGCCCGCCTCTAGGCTGGTGTCGGGCTCGAGGGGTAGCGGCTCCACAGGCTGGCTTAGGACTATGAGCTTGTCTGCCTTGACCTCTACTCCGAACTTGCTCCTAGACTCTACTAGTACGCCTTCGAAGCACACGACGGCCTCTAGGCGGAGATCCTTCGCTTTTTCCACTACGTCTTCGGGGGACTCCCCCTTCTTCACTACGACCTGGAGTATCCCGGTCCTGTCACGTATGAGGATGAACTTGAGCCTTCCCAGGTCCCTTATATTGTGGACCCAGCCGCATACCCTAACTCTCCCACCCAGTAGCTCGTCCTTCCTAGCGTAGATGTCCGCTATGAAGAGGTCCTTCAGCAATATACCGTGCCCCTCCAGGCAAGCCCTCCCCTTTTTCAGGCATAGTGGAGGTGGCTGGATGAGGCTTTAAAGGGAACCCCGCTTATCCATGGGCGAGAGGTGGCGAGCTGGTGGCGGTATTCTACGTGACGACGCCAATATACTATCCGAACGCGCCGCCACACCTGGGACACGCGTACACCACGGTATACGCCGACATACTGGCAAGGTACCACCGCTTGAGGGGGGACGAGACCTTCTTCCTAACGGGCACCGATGAGCACGGCCTCAAGCTCCAGAGAGCCGCCGAGAAGCGGGGAATACACCCGAAGGAGTTCGTCGACGAGATGGTCGAGAAGTACAAGTGGTACTGGAGCCTCCTAGACATAAGCTACGACCGCTTCATACGCACCACCGACGAGGACCACGAGGAGGTAGTCGAATGGGCCCTCCGGGAGCTCTGGAAGAAGGGCCTAGTATACAAGGCCAAGTATGCCGGCTGGTACTGCGTTGACTGCGAGAAGTTCTACAGCGAGGGGGAATACGAGGTAGTCGAGGGCAAGCCCTACTGCCCCATCCATAAGAAGCCCCTCGAGTGGCTCGAGGAGGAGACATACTACTTCAAGCTTAGCGAGTTCCAGGAAGACGTGGAAAGAATACTCTCGAGCGGGGACAGGGTCTACCCCAAGCAGTACGCGGGAGAGGTCCTCGGGAAGATAAGGGACGAAGGCCTCAGGGACGTGAGCATCGCCAGGCCCCGGGAGAGGGTGTGGTGGGGTATACCCCTCCCCTGGGACCCAGACTACACGACGTACGTCTGGTTCGACGCCCTCCTCAACTACCTCACCGGCGCCGGGCTACTGAGGGACCCCCAGCGCTTCCAGAGGCTATGGCCGGCCGCGCACCACGTGATAGGCAAGGACATACTATGGTTCCACACCGTCATCTGGTTCTCAATGCTCCTAGCACTAGGCCTCGAGCCCCCCAGGAAGGTCCTCGTACACGCCTTCCTAATCAACAGGGGCCTCAAGATGGGTAAGAGCGCTGGAAACGTTGTATGGATAGAGGACCTAATCGAGAGGTACCAGGACAGCGACGGGCTCCGCTTCATCCTAGCCAGGATATTCAACCTGCACAAGGACATAGAAGTCTCAACAGAACTATTCGACAGCATATACAACGCTGACCTAGCCGATAACTACGGCAACCTAGTCAGGAGGGCTGGAACACTAGTCAGGAGGAAGCTCTCCGGCACCGTCGAGGGCCGGCTAGACCCCAAGATAGACGAGGCCATAAGGGAGGCAGTTAAGGGATACGAGGAGGCGATGGAGGCCTACGAGGTCTCCAGGGCAGTCGAGGCGGTAATGGGACTACTCCGCAGGGCCAACGCCTACATAAACGAGACCAGGCCCTGGGAGCTAGCCGATCCGAGGGACCCCCTATACTCCGTGCTGGAAGCCGTGAGGAACGCGACGATCCTGCTCCACCCCGTCATACCCAAGGCCACCAGCCGTGTAGCCGAGGCTCTAGGCTTCACCCTGAGCTACGAGGCCCTGGGGGTCCCCCAGGAGTCCTACACGGTTAGAGACGCTCCAATACTCTTCCGGAAGGTGAAGCGTGGGGGTCCCTCCCCTTAGTATACCGACCTTGCACTATTCCTCACTGTTTCCAAGTACTCGCTGGCACCGGAGAGCATCATCTGAGCGGCAACGCTCGCTATTATGAGGCTCATGAACCTCGCCATAGC
>JALUZI010000099.1 GCA_027012045.1 Desulfurococcales archaeon | reverse complement strand
TATGCCAGCGCGGTCAAAGGCGAGGCTATGGACGCGACGATTATGAATAGGGCTAGGGTTACTATTATTCTACTCGCTAGCTTGTTCAAGGTTGTTCTACACCTCCATCAGCGAGGATGAGGTAATGTTCTGGTATTCTATAAATTCGGGTTAATTGTATATAAACATATCAACCCCGAAAACAATATGCTGGAAGTTTAGCCCTGGCCCGCATTGAAGTGTGGGGTAATCCTCACACCTGTTCCTGAGGTGTATTCCAGTATGAGCGGAAAACTAGACACTTCATACGAGGACCCGGAAGCCCTAGCGGTAAAAGTTTTGGATTTAACTAAGAATAGCAGGATTGCGATAGGGACTAGCGGGTTCGGGAGTGTAGGCTACCCTAAAACATTCCCCAAATACCTGGCTAGGATGGCTGCGGAGAAGGGTGTGAAAATCTCGATACTTACAGGTGCAAGCGCGTACGCGATGGATGGGGTGATGGCTGAAGCAGGCGTCGCGGAGAGGAGGTATCCATACCAGAACAACCCTGTTATGAGGAAGCTCATCAACAGTGGTGTTGTGGAGTTCATGGACTACCATTTGGGCGAGTGGCCGTTCCTCGTGAGGAACGGGTGGCTCGACAATGTCGTCGGCACTTTGGATTTGGCGATTGTCGAGGCTTCTAAAATAGTTGGAGACGGCTTCGTCCCTACCGGTAGTGTAGGCTCCGTTACCGCTTTTGTAGATATGGCTAAACATGTCATTATAGAGTTGAACAGGGATGTCAGTGAGGAACTCATGGGTATACACGATATCTACACGCCGAAGCCCGGGGAGCCGATCCCTGTTAGAAACGTCAGCGACCGCGTCGGCTCTCCCGTTGTAAAGGTGCCACCCGGGAAGATTCTAGGCGTAGTAGAGTCCCATGGGATAGACGTCGGGGGCAAACCCGTGGAGCCCGGTAGAACGGAGAAAGCCATAGCTGAGAACCTGCTCGAGTTCCTCCAAGAGGAAATTAGGAGGGGGAGACTGCCAGGGAACCTTTACCCTATCGAGAGCGGGGTTGGAGCGGTGAACGACGCTGTGTTTAAAGCTGTCGGGGAGGCTGGGTTCACCGGGCTGAGAGCGTGGACCGAGGTTATACAGGACAGCCTCCTAAACATGTATCTCGACGGTAAAATGGAATCGATGTCAGCGACGAGCCTAATGCTCTCCCCCCAGAACCTCGAGAGGGTCTACCGGGAAGCCGAGGATATCAAGAAGAACATAGTGCTCAGACCCCAAGATATAACGAATAATATAGAGGTAATACGGAGGCTGAGAGTCATAGCTATCAACACAGCCGTGGAAGTAGACATAATGGGAAACGTTAACTCCACCCATATACTGGGCAAAAACATCATTAACGGTATAGGAGGAAGCGGGGACTTCTCCCGCGGAGCATTCCTCAGCATATTCATAACACCCTCAACAAGGAAGGATGGCAGAATATCAACCATAGTCCCGCTAGTCTCCCATGTAGACACGGTTGACCACGACGTGGACGTGGTAGTGACGGATCAAGGCTACTGTGACCTCAGAGGACTCAGCCTAAGGGAGAGAGCCAAACTGATAATAGAGAAATGCGCCCATCCAACGTACAAGGATCAACTATGGAGGTACTATGAAGAATCAATAAAAGAAGGAGGCCACGCCCCATTCGACCCCGTGAAAGCTTTCAGCTTCCACATAAACTACATCAACACAGGCGATATGAGAGGAGGGTGACAGTTGAAGAACATCCTCCCCTACAGGGACAAGCACCCGAAAATACATCCCACAGCCTTCATAGACCCGCAAGCCAGAATAATGGGTGACGTAACACTAGAAGAGAATGTAGCAGTACTATACGGTACAATAATCCGCGGAGACGACGACAAAGTAACAATAGGCAAAAACAGCGTAGTACTAGAAAACTCCCTCATAGAAGCACCGGAGAACAAGCCAGTAAGCATAGGGGAAAACGTCCTAGTCAGCCACGGAGCAATAGTACATGGGGCAATAATAGGAGACACCTCCCTAGTAGGCATAGGTGCAATAGTCCTAGACGGAGCTGTAATAGGAGAGGAATCAATAATCGCGGCAGGAACACTCATCCCTCCCGGGAAGACAATACCAAGAAGAAGCCTAGTAATAGGCATACCCGGCAGAATCGTCAGAGAAGTAGAGGAAAAAGACATTGAATATGTGAAAAAAGAACTCAAAGCCGTACACAGGAAAATACCTGAATACAAAAAGATGCTTCAACAAAACGCGGATCAAGACTAGTAGAATTGATGTATTATGTCTGCTGATCCACGCGATTTTTGAGTATAGGATACTTCAATTCCATATGTGGATAAACATAAATACCCTCAAGCCTTATATAACATCTATATAAGCCTTAACAAGTATCCGCTAAGGAATTGAGAGACATGTTTTTAGCGTTGAAGGCGAAATAGCAGTTGACAAATATACAACTAATATGGAATTGAAAACCATGGCTGCTTTATGAAATTACGATGTTAACAGTGGTATGAGCTGTTTTGATTCGTATGTAGATTTGGGTTAGGAGGGGTCTGGCAGCCACCGCCTAATCATTTGGTGTCATTTTGTTTGTTTCTGCTGGTTTT
>JALUZI010000098.1 GCA_027012045.1 Desulfurococcales archaeon | reverse complement strand
TAGAGACCTGGCTTGCTGGACGTCTATACCTATGTGGAAAAGGATGATGTCAACACCGAGATCCTCTAGGCGCTGTATAGCTGATAGGGGGTCTGGTAGGCCTATCAAGTCGGCCATGACCATCTTACCTCTCTTACGCGCTTCCTCCACGGCTGACCTAATGGTCTCGTCAGGAGCGGCTGCTAGGACTGTAGTTATGTCCGCTCCATTGTCAAAAGCTATGGATGCCTCGAGGCCTCCCGTATCCATGGTTTTCAAGTCAGCTACAACCATTCTACCCCCAGCGATTGACTTTAGGAGTGATATGCTCCTAGCTCCCTCGCTTTTCACTAAGGGCGTTCCGGCCTCTAGTATCACCCACTTCTCAACAGGGATAATGGAGGCTAGTCTAACAGCGTCTTCAAGCCTAGTATAGTCAAGAGCCACTTGGAGGTAAACATCACAGTCCATCAAAACTTGTACACCGGTTTACCAGTAGAGTGGCATACCCGGGTTTAATAATTGGATACCCATAAAACAGTAAACCGGGAGGGTTAACAGGCCCTAGAAACCCAGGATAACCCCGGCAGAGAGGAAGGTGCACGGTATTTTGAAGCTAGTTGAATGCAGCCCGGACAGGTTGAACCTGGAGGTTCACAATAAGAGCATATTGATAGTGCTAGGGGACTGTATGACCCTCTACGAGGGGAGGGGCGCTGCCCACAGCGAGTATGGTGATAAGATCATTATAATCAAGCAGGACGGGAGCGTGATAGTCCACGGGCCCACGGGCTTTAAACCATTGAACTGGCAGCCCGACACGATACACGTGTCCTTCCACAGTGAGGAAGGCCACCTGGTGTTAAAGGCGGTTAGGGGGAAGCCCAGGGAGACACTGGTTGTCAAGTGCCGTGGTACATATGGTTGTATAAGCCATGAGCCAAGAAGCTCCGGCGGGTTCTACATGTACTTCTCCGAGTCCGAGATCAGGGATATACTCAGGGATAATCCCTGGATGATAGAGGATGGGGTTAGGATAACCGAGGTCGAGAAACCCGTCCAGCCAGGCTTCATAGACCTGTACGGCGTGGACAAGGAGGGTAGGATAGTTGTCTTCGAGATAAAACGCGTCAAAGCGGGCGAGGAGGCGGCTAGGCAGCTTTACGGTTATGTGGAGAAGCTCCGTAAGTCCATACCCAACGTTAGGGGGGTACTGCTCGCCCCGGGCTTCACCGAGTCGGCGATCGAGTTCCTCCAGAAGAACGGTTTAGAGGCTAAGCCTATTGACTTGAAGAAGCTCTATGAGATGTATAGTGAGAGGGTTAAGAGGAAGGCTGGCTTATCTAGTAGGAGCCTCCTCGACTACATGGGTTAGGACTGGTAGTAGGATAGGAACACTTCTGGGCTGAAGCTGACGTATAGTATGCTGCTACCCCTTATCATGACCTGGCCATACTTGGCTCTAGGCTGGTTGCTCCCCTCCCTGTACTCCGTGCAGTCCCTCAATATCAGGTTCATAGTGGGGTCAGTGCTCTCCACGACTCCAGTGTACTCCGTGCCATCCTTGAGTTTGACGAGCACCAGACTGCCCTTCGAGTCCCTGAGGGGTTTAAGCGGGTTCATCCTAGTCCTCATTGACAATACCATCTTCACCTCTAATCCATTATCCGTTAATGAGGAAGTGCAAACCCAATATATAAGGATTAGCAGACTATGCTGTTAACCCGCGGGGACAGATAGGGTTGATCGTAATAAACAATGGTAAGGCTGGAAAAGCGGGCACCGGCGACTTGAGGGAGGCGGCTTACGCCCTACTCAGCCTCGTGCCGCCCGGGAAGGTCGTGTCTTACGGTGATATAGCCCGGATCCTCGGCGTCTCCCCGAGGCTCGTGGGCAGGTTCATGAAGGAGAATAAGAACCCGATAGTAATACCGTGTCACAGGGTGGTAGGGAGCGACGGTAGACTAGTGGGTTACAGCATGGGTGGCGTGGAGGTTAAGCGTAGGCTCCTCGAGTTAGAGGGCGTGGAGTTCTGCGGTGACAGGGTATGCCCGGAGTATTTCTATGATCTCACCAGAGTTTTGGGCTTGTAGAGTATAACGTCTTTAGACGAGGCCCCGAGATATTTGAGCCTACCGAGAAACGCGTCTTTATACGGAAGCTTCTTCAGGAAGCTGACCACGAATCCTCTCCTAGTAACCCTATCAAGCTCAGCTAAAGCCTTCTCCTTCGACACCGCCAGATCGACAACGGTGAAACTGTAGGCAAGGTCTACACTGGCATCACTCAACGGGATACTCTCAATGTCCCCTTGGACCACAACACACTTACCCGGGCATACCCTGGAGAGCCGTTTCGCGGCGATCTCCAGCATCCCCCAGCTATAGTCGAGGCATATATACAGGTCAATCGCAGACTCGAAATAGCCCAGGGGAGCCAGGTACTCGGCGAATAAACCTGTTCCACACCCGGCGTCAAGCACCACTCCCCTAGGCCTTATCTTGGAAAGTGCGACCATGTACTTCTCAAACTGCTCCGCCTTGTAGATACTGTCGTAACTCCCAGCGGTAGCATCATACTTAGCCCTTATCTCCGGGTCCCCCAACTACAGCTACACCCCTCAGGCCAGGGTACAGGATATAACTCCCCGTACACTATCTATTAT
>JALUZI010000097.1 GCA_027012045.1 Desulfurococcales archaeon | reverse complement strand
GGCTAGGCCAGGGTGGCTCTCAGTATATTACTATTCTATGCCTGAAGAGAAAACCATTCCTCCCCTAACGGTGGGAGAGGAGGTGAGTGTTGTCGGTGCACAGGTCAAGACAGTGTGGCAGAAACCGCCTGGATTGCCGATCAAGAAGATAAATCTAGTGAAGTGGATGGAGAAAGTCGGTATCGGCACTGAGGCCACTAGAGCCAGGATCGTTGACACCCTTTACAAGAGGGGGTACCTATCCAGGAGAAGGGGTGAGGATGAAGTGACCAGTCTAGGAGCGAGTGTAGCAAGGCTGATCATGACGGCGTTCCCCCAGCTCTCCACCCCGGATCTAACCCGGAGACTGGAAGAGGAATTAGACGCCATAAGATCCGGTAGAAGACAGCGTAGCAGCGTCGTCCTAGAGACCCGCAGGTTGATAACAGGCCTGCTGGAATCATACAGGAAAATACTCGATTCACCCGAGCTAGACAAGATCGCCGTGGAGTCAGGGCTGAGGGAGGCAAGTGTCAAGTGCAGCATCTGCGGCATGCCAGGAGCCCACGAGGTCAACGGTGTGAGGCTATGCAGGAACCACTACGAGGCACTTCTAAAGCTCAAAGGCAAACTCCCCGCTCTACAGGACAAGCTGGGGCTAGGAGTCACAGGCACCCTTAGGAGCGTGGCGTCAGCCTCAGGCAAGTACATAAGGGAAATAGCGAGGGCCGCGTTGAAGGACAATAGGCTCCTCCGAGCACTATCTCCTGAAGCTTAGTAACCCAAGGTAAGGTATCTTGAAAACTGTGCCGTGAACTGTCGCTACAACACCCAGTATCCTGTTATAAGAGATCCCTATGCACGACCCCCACATCCTGTCATACTGGTACTCGTCCTCTATACCGTTATTATCCCCCCACACCCTGTAATAGTAGGTTCCCCCGTATTTGCATGATGATATGACCCTGTGTATGATGTAGTTACCTGTCTTACTCCTATACACCACTATGTCCCCAGGCTTAATGTTCTCTGGGCTCCTGTGGACTAGGAAGACCATGTCACCCGTCCTAAGCAATGGGTACATGCTGTAGCCTCTTACAACGGCTATAGACGTCTTTGTCCCCGTGAACATTGGTAGCCAGTAGTTCATGGTTAAGACTAGTATTATTAGTAGAATCGTTAAGGCATACCCGGCTACCTCGGTTCTACTCCTCCCGGTCAACACTGCGCACCGTAAATCAGATTAACCGTGTATAGTACTCCGGTAAATATAGGTGCCTCATTATTGAATATACGTGTAACCAGCGAGTTACCCGGGATACCAGTCGAGGCCATTGAAGTGGAGGTTGAATCGAACCCTGATAGATGCCCGTCGATAGATCCTTCAAGTATGGCCCGGAAAATAGTAGAGGGGTACGTCAAGGTTGAAAGCCTAACTGATAACAACAGGATACGGGAGTACAGGAGGACCCTGTGGAGCTTCAAGGTAGACCCTACTAAGACGAGGCCGAGCCCTGAAGCGCTGGCAAGGAGGATCGCTAGGGGAAAGCCATTCCCGCATGTCAGCTGCGCGGTAGACATGGTTAACCTCGCGAGCCTAGAATACCTTGTTTGCATAGGGCTATACGACGCGGACAAGCTCCCGGCTCCCGAGATCACCTTGAGAACATCCAGGGAGGGAGAGGAGTTCCAGCCTATAGGAGGCAACGTTAAAGTCCTGCCAAAGGGCGTTCCAGTAGCCTCCTCTGGTAGCGTTATAATCCATTTATACCCTAGCCGAGACTCAAGCACCACCGCTGTCGACGAGCACTCCAGGAGAATGGTGGCTGTAGCCTACGGGTACAGAGGGGATGACAGGGAGTATCTGAGGGTTTCCCTGAGGAGGTTCAGGGAACTCCTAGGCATCTGTGGCTGTGTGAAATGATATAAGACAGTGAACAACCCAGCTACACCCGGTATCGGAAGTTGGAAGTGATCTGCTTTGAACAGGATGGAGTTATACAAAGCCGTCTATAAGGTAGCAGGCGAGGCGGCAGGCCTCGTCAGGGAGCGATTCTGGGACGACTCCTCGAGGGAGATGGTTGGAGAAGACACTATGCGGATCGACTTGGAGAGCGAGCAGTACATTATTGATGCGCTTAGAGCCGAGGGCGTCTCAGGCATATTCATAGGGGAGGAGACAGGTGTCACCGAGTACCCGGGAGGCTATAAGGTTGTGATAGACCCTCTCGACGGTAGCAGGAACTATAAGAGGGGAATACCCTGGTTCAGTATAAGCATAGCAGTAGCCCCCAGGGATGGCTCGCTGAGGGATGTGGTTGCAGGAGTAGTATACCCTCCAATAGGCATAGACCCCATAGGGTTCGCCCGCGGGGAAGGCTGTTACAGAGGACTTAGAAAGGTAGAGCCTCGACCAGGCTCCGAGTACGTCTTCGTCTACGTGGACAACCCTGAGGCGTACAGGTTGATGGGCAAGGGGTTCCACAGGCTTAAAGGAATGGTGGTCCGGAGCATGGGAAGTGCAGCCCTGGAAATAAGCCTTACAGGAATAGGTGTTGGCTACGCGTTCATTGACTTGAGGGCTAAGCTGAGGGTCGTTGATGTAGCCGCGGCTGCTGGCGTTGTATGGGAGTGCGGGGGGACAGTCCATATGCTCCCCGGTGTGGAGCTGGACTCTCCCTTGAAGGGTGTCGAGAGGTTCAGAATGG
>JALUZI010000096.1 GCA_027012045.1 Desulfurococcales archaeon | reverse complement strand
TCCATGACTACTTCTACATAGGAGACATAGTCATAGCACAAGTAACAGGCTCTAGAAACCCATTCCAACTGTCGACTAAGAAACCTATTCACGGCGTCTTGTATTCCATATGTCCAAACTGCAACACACCCCTCGAAGTCGTGGATGATAGAACCATGAAATGTCCGTATTGTGGAACCACTGTAAAGAAGAAAGTGGCTATGATTAAAAACCGGGATAAAATATATGTAAAGATGAAACGAGTTCTATCATTCCACATATACTAGACGACTCTGTCATACTTTTTCTAGGGGAACAAGGAATTGAGCAGGCCGGGACTGAAGAAGAATGTTATCCGCATAAAGATTCCTCGCGAATTAAGCATAGAGAAAAGCGAGCTTATTAGCAAAATCCTAGATAATGTTAAAGCTGTTTTCACGTCGATAAAAATTGAAAATAATGCGCTTAGAATAGAATTCTATTCCCATGACTATATGAGGAAGGAAATAGTGGCCTCAATTAGAAACATAGTATCACAGTATATCAGGGAAGCAGAGAAAAACCTATTGTTCTATTCAGTCAATGACATAACTGACATGGCAAAACGAACTATTCAACTCGACCCTCTCATAGTGTTGCTAAGACTAGGCGGATACAACGCTTCTAGAACAAGAAATGGTGTTGAGACAGATGCTCCCAGAGAGACGGTTGAAGAAATCTCGCGTAGACTAGGGTTGATATATGATTTGCTAGAAGGCGAAACATCATGCAACCATTTCTCCAGATCATTGAAGTCGCTGCTAGCCATAATTCTCTATAATCACCCTGACAAGAATCCATGTGACATTGTCAGAGAACTTGAGAATAAAGGGTTGGTTTACATGTCTGGCGAGAAGAGGCGTCTGAAGGGTGATTGGAAGAGGATTCTATGCAAACTATATTTAATACCTGTCCAATCGAGTAATTTCTCTAAGGTGTGCAGGTAATGGATGTCCAAGTCGTTGAGAAGAGTGACACGAAACTCGTTTTCAAACTCGAAGGAGAGGATCACACGATAGCTAATCTTATCGTGGGATACTTAAAACGGATTAATGGAATTAAGAGAGCATTCTATGATATCCCGCATCCTCTGACGGGAGCCCCAGTTATAACCATATTAACAGATGGCTCTATATCTCCTGTTGAAGCTCTGTCAAACGCTTTAAACAGTATATCAAAAGATCTTGCAGCGTTTAGAGAGAAATATGAGAAAAGCTTGGAGAGGCAAGGTTGAAGAAGGAAGCTAGGTTCCTACACGTTAAATGTGGAAGCTTTTTATGTACTGTGATAGTGTCCAGATGGCTCACCATCGACAACGCGGTTATACTTCCTAGAGAAGACTTGTGCAGTAAGATCAGCCAGCTGCCGTTTATTAAGCAAGTAAGATACTCCTGCTTAGAAAACGATATGCAGTGTATAGATAAATTGCCTCTAGTTGAGTGTGAGAAAACAGTGTTTAGTGAGGGGAGACTAACAGTAATTAACGCTTTCGCGAAAAGAGTAGCACTTAAGGCTGAGGTGCTTGCACATGGTGAAATTCTGCCCAAAATGCGGTTCAATCATGATACCCAGGAAAGAGAACGGTAAAACATACTTTGTCTGCCCCAAGTGCGGATATAAGGTTGAAGCAACAGATAAGGATCGGGTTGTCATAAAAAGCAAAACCAAGCATTCGCCTAGGGATAAATTGGTGGTTATAGAGGACAACATGCCTCCTACAGCCTCACTCTTAAAGGGAGTTGTTAAGTGCCCCAAGTGCGGATCAGACGAGGTTTATTACTGGATGGTGCAAACAAGGTCGGCGGATGAGCCCATGACAAGGTTCTACAGGTGTAAACGCTGTGGGTACACTTGGCGTGAATACGAGTGAGGACTGCCTCAAAGCCGAGATGCTGTATAAAGCGATTAGAAAACTGAATAAGGTACTTGAGGAGGCAGTGGCGAGGACTCCTACAACGATTACTTCATATACTAGATTACTGGCTGCCGGCGAGCTTGCTCGAGGAGCTATTAACATCTCGCAAGAGTTAATGAAAGACTTGTGCGGTAACATGTAGTGTAGTTTAGATAAAAACTAAACAGGGTCAACGCCATAATATAATAAATACACTCCAGGCCTAGTTAATGAAAAGGGGTGTAGTGTTCTTGGCGAAGCTAGAATTTATGAACGCTAGGTTATGGAGGTTTATGATAGAGTCTATTGAGAAGGTTATAACAGAGGGAGTATTCCTGCTTGCAGAGGACGGCCTAAAACTTAGGTCTATAGACCCGTCCAAGATCATGATGGTTGACCTATTATACCCTCGAGAAGCGTTCAGCGAGTATAACATTGAGGGAGAGAACACGCTGGCTGTAAGCTTTGAGGAGGTAACAAAGATATTTAGGAGAGCACTGAAAAACGATGTCCTAAAACTGGACTTCGACGAAGCTAGCCTATACATAACTCTGGAAGGCAGAGGTTCCAGATCGTTTAAGCTCCCCCAGATACAGATACCATACGAGAAGCTTCCAGAACCGAAAGTCGAGTATACTGTCCATGCCAAGATGACTGGTGGAATTTTTAGCGATGTAATCAAAGACATAGAGCTCACCGGTAGCTCGGTCACTTTCACTGCGAAAGAAGACAAGCTCCTATTATCATCCCTGGGAGACATCGAGGAGGCGGAGGTTGAACTATCCCTAGAGAAACAGAATCTCTTAGAGCTCGAGGTTGAGTCGGAAGATACGTCATCCTATCCTATAGTCTACTTGTCGAACATGGTTAAAGCCGCTAAGGTGGCTGAATCAGTCACGATCCACTACAGCCAGGATGCCCCTATGAAGGTGGACCTTGAATACTTAGGTGGGGGAAGGCTGACATTCTATGTATCACCGCTCATTACGTGATCCAAGAGAACACTTAGTACGGCTTTTTTATAGGAAAAAAGGTAACGGTCTGAGTTTACCCGAAGATTTCAGGCGTAGAGAATTCGCTTTTCAATTATTTGATTCTAAAGGATACATACGTCACTTATCATTCGATACAAAAGAGAATCTCTTGGCATGGATAATCGAGAAATCCCCCCATTCAGCGTTTTACAGCTCGGCAATATACGAGTTACCAGACGCACCCAAAATGAGTGAGAAGGGATGGAGAGGATCCGAGTTACAGCTGGATATAGACGTAGACCACCTCGCGGAATGCTCCAATTATATATATAACCCATGCGAAGGGCAGAATCTTGATGTTAGCTTCATAGATGAAAAATGCCTGGCTGTAGGTTTGCAAAAAGCAGTAGAAGCTAAGAGAGTTATTCAAAACGATTTCGGCTTAGATAATGTTGAGATACATTTCTCAGGTAACCGTGGATTCCATGTTCTTGTCAGAGATAAGGGTATTCTAGGTTTGAACAGCGATGAGCGAAGGGAAATAGTTGACTATTTAAATGGCACCGGTTTGGATCTGAGAATAGTTCTCCCGAGCAAAAAAGGCGTCAAGTCTGTTCTTCCATCTCCAGAGGATCCTGGATGGAGGGGGCGGCTGGCCAGGTGGGCTGGTTATTTGTACCGTGAGGAGTCCGGAGGCACAGGTAATTATGCGTTCGAAGATTTATTCAGTGCAAGGATGGATGAAATAATAAAGCTAGCTAGTATTGAAGTCGATGCACAAGTAACCATAGATGTTACCAGGCTCATCAGAATTCCAGGATCTATAAACGGCAAATCGGGATTGGTTGTCGCAAAAATAGACGCAAAAGACATAAGCGATCTAACCTTCGATCAATTCTCGCCGTTCAAGGGAACCGTTAAGATAAAACCTATATGTAACTTGAAATTCGGTTTTGGTGGGAGAAAATACCGTTTGTCTAAGAATACTATTTATCGTTTAGAGGCAAGCCTCGGCAGTTTCCTCTTTTTTAAAGGTCTCGCAAATATACTCAATACAGGTGACCTAGTTGTCTAGCATTCCAGCGGGAGGGCCTTTCAAAGCTGCTATGGGTATTGCTGAACCGTTAAGCAAGGATCACTTAAGGAAAACATACGACGTCGTTTCGGTTTACTGCGGATCTAAACAAGGCCTAGAGTACTGTAGGAGGTTTCGGGAAGAACTGGAGGAGGCCGCTCTGCTCATCGCGTTTCTCAGGTTAAAGGAATTGGGGTTCAACTCTAAAAACGAGGGCTATGACGGGATAGATAAAGGAGTATTCGACTTCATCAACAAATTAGCCGATGTTTACGCTGCCCACATTATCGGTAAATACCTGATTACCGAGACGGGACACGTGGTTGTCAGGGCAAAGAAAAGCTTCCAACACCCATACAAGAAATCATTTGTCATGCCCGGAGAGTACATGTTCTTGGCTCTGTCCGACTCAATACTACTCTCTGCACTGGAGTTCGTAGATCCTGTCTCGGCAAAGGCAAATATTTAATGGCCAAGGATAATACCCTTTTGTCCTAGGCTAAGGGGTGGTAGGGTATGAAGTTTCCGAAGAAAATAAGAACGTACTGCCCTAGGTGCGGCACACACACATTGCATACTGTAAGCATCTACAAGCACGGCAAGAGACGTAAATTATCCGAAGGAGAGAGAAGGTACAAGAGGAAAAAAGAAGGATATGGAAGCCAGAGGAAGCCGGAGCAGAAGAGGTTTGCCAAAGTAACTAAAAAGGTCCTCCTAAAAGTTAGGTGTACTAAGTGCGGTTACACCACGTATAGGCTGGGTATAAGGCTCAAGAAGATAGAGCTAGTTGACGTGGTGAGGTGACCTAGGGTGCCTCAAGTACCTAGAAGAAGGATTCTAATACCTAAGCCTAGGAGCAGGTTCGTACAGGTCGTATGCCCTAACTGCGGGTATAAACAGATAATATTTGACCATGCGACATTCCCAGTTAGATGCCTCTCTTGTGGAGAACCTTTAGTAGTGCCCACTGGTGGCAAGGCTAAGATACTAGGCATAGTGGAAAGAGTCTTAGAGTAATCCTATCCCTAAATACATTATTTAAAACCAGGGGAAGAGATACCTGTCCAGCTTCCTCTTCAACACCATCAATGCTTCCCCCGGCGTAAGCACCGGTTTATGGAATTCCGCGAAATCGTCGATTGGTAGTCTTGGGCAAGAAGTAACTATGTATGCCCCTATCTCTGGTGTATCGATGTTAAGCAGGGAATCCTTGGTTAAGGAGCCAATAATGAATTCAATGTGTTTCCTGCCTTCAGACTTCAATGTATTTCTCAGGGCATTTATTATCCATGGCCTGTATTGACCGGTTTTTGACCCTATTATAATTCCGAATGTATCGGCGTCGAAGGCTTTCATGATCTTGTAATATCTTTTCCGGATAATCTTATCCCTAGCTTCGGGGTCTGCTGTTATCTTAGAGGTATATGGATCAACTTTGACGACTGGTTTCGTTGAGGCTAGTAGTGCTCCCAGATAGTGGAAGTCGCCTCCTGAAACCAGTATATGAGTATCGACTATATTGTCTACAGTTGTCAGAGCCGAGTACTCGCATCCTAATACTTGCCCTCTTTCCATCTCGGGGAATAATGGTTCTGGGATTACTGGTTCTATTCCCCTCGTTTTAAGGTACTCGGCGATTTTAGGTAGTTCTTTTACATGTTGTATTGTGGCTAGAATTGAGGTTTTCCTAGCATTAAGGCCTAACAGGGTCCTGGCTAACCGGTCTAACATATCCTGGCCTATGTGCAGGGAACTATACGCTGGGATGAAAACAGTCTTTGAAACAGCCTTGTCAGCGTTTGCTACGAATCCTAGTTTTCTAGGGTACATATTATGTCCTATGTGAATCACTAGGTCCGGGTTTAACGCCTCTATGGTATCTAAATGCAAGTCGCATGCCCCATAGGTCGGGGATGCGTCGACTACTACTCTTAAATCACCCTTAATCTTTCTCAAACATTCGACAATTCTACCGGAATACTGTTTCAAACCGTCCGGTAACTGGAGTAGAATTGTTCCTCCATAAGGAACTTTGTTTAGATCGTATGGATTTATCTCAACTACATAGGGATCACTCATACATTTAACTGTTTCCATCTTCAGAGCACCGGGTCGGCCCTGCGCGGGGTCGTCAACGCCTTTTCAGGCTAAGCCCTTTCGAGCCTCGTCATCCCCGAGTTGTTTTAGCTTGGAACAGCTTAAATATGCTTTTAAAACGCGAGTATCAATGTGTTAATCCGCGAAGGGGAATAATGGTTTTGAACGCTGAGTCCATTACGAGCATTTTCCAGAATATGGAGAGTCTAGGGATCTTTGGAATATTCATTGTAGCTCTCTTAAGTAACATTCTACCTTATCTAACAGTGCCATACCTCGTGATGATATCGTTGTATGCAGCATCCACTGGCAGTGCTGTGGATAAAATAGCTGTTGGTATTGCTGGAGGGGTTGGAGCAGGGTTAGGGAAAACTTTGTTATTCTTCTTTTTCAGAAGCGGTAGAAAACTCATATCGACTGAGAAGAGGGAGCAACTGTCTAAGTTTGCTAACATGTTCAATAGGGGTATATTCTTAGCATTATTCCTATTCGCCTCCACGCCCCTGCCCGATGACATCTTCTATATTCCTCTCAGCGTTACCGGGTATAGCATATTCCGTTTCTTTATCGCTGTAACACTAGGGAAAACCGTAATCACCGGTCTCTCAGTGGCCTTCGGGTCATCACTGTCAATACTGACCGGTGAGAATAACATACTGTCACCGGAAATCCTCCTTGCAACGGTGATCGCAACTCTGATTGTCACATACGTTGTTATAAAACTGGACTGGGATAGAGTAATTGAGGTCTACCAGAAGAAAGGTTTTGTATGGGCTATTATTGAAGTATTGTTCCAGTCGATCGTTATAGTGTTCTTCTTCTTGAAACCGGTGTATAGGAAATACTCTGAGTATGTGAACAAATCTTCCTAGCGACAATAATGTTTTGTCTAGCCGAAGCAGTAGAAGACATGGTTCCCATGCTTGAGGGTTTATTTTTTAATATCACGACATGTTCACTTGATTAATAGTGCCATTAAGAAATATTTGGGCAGTACAATAATGTTAATTATGGATTTGAACGGGAAAGGTGTATCGCCCAGTTGATGGATATAAATGATTTTCTAGCGCAATACGGGGAGCGTGGGCGGATGCTACTGAGGGCTATCTATGAAGAAGCAGTTTACCCGAGCAGTGAAGGCAAACTAGGCGATTTCAGTTTTAAATCCATAAAAAAGAGACTGTCCAACTATGGTCTAAGCTACAATCCCTCACCGCTATTGAGGATATTGGAGAGAGAAGTCGGGTTAATTGAAACCTCGTACAAAAGCAGTAACCAGCACTGGTGGAAAATAGTTGATTTAAACCTTCTAAAAGCGTCGATTGGCGCTGGCGGATCCCTTAACGATCCCAGGATTAGACTTCTCAGAATACAATTCTATAGTCTTGACCCGTTAGGGATTCTCGAGTATCTCGAGAAGCTAGTTAAGAAGAAGAGAGTCCTAGAAAGCGAAAAGCGGAGGTTTAAGAAGATAGTTTTCGAGGTCTTACCTGGAATCGTTGATTTCCTAGAGGAATCAGAGGATTATGATGAGGATCTGGCTGTTGAAAGAGAGATTGCTAACCGTATACTAGATATCGCCGAGACCGTCTCGTTCAAAATTACAGGCTCCATTACTAGAGGTAGCCCAGGTTCACTTGAAGTCGAGGGGGGCATTGGCGAGGGCGGTAAGTCTATCCCGGATAAAAGCTATCGATTCTGACAGGGTTTCTTTGTTATTGTATGAGTCAACAATATCTCTCAGATAATCGACTGGCTCTTCTCTAAGCTCTCTGGTGTATTTTATCAGAAGGGGGAATGCCCTCGTTATATTATCAACTATTGTTATGTCAGCGGCGATTGATGTTCTCGAGAAAGGGTTTAAGTCAATCGCTATAACTCTCTTTCCCGCTCGTTTCAAGGCTTCAGTTCTATCTCCATCTTCTAACGGTACAAGAACAGTGTCAGCGGAATATATTCCTTTTACACTTACGACTCTTCTCCAACTCTCGAGTCCTTCTAATACAGTAGTCTCGTCATAAACACCTAAGACTTCTTTAGCGCCATAACTTTTAAGGAACCGGTATATAGCTTCCTCTCTCTCCCTCGTCCTGTAGAACAGGTTGACTTCCAATGGTATATTTGTCAAGTTAGAATACTCGACTAGATATTCGGGGATTAGAACGGCTGTATTTCCGTTAACACTTACAACAGGTCTTTTTGACAGAAGCATTAATGCGGCAGCAGCTCTTATGGCTTTTCTAGCGAAGCCCCTTGTTTCCTCTCCTATGATATAGTCGAAAGCCTCCCCTCTACCATGGGCTATCAGGCCTGCAAGGGCTACTATGCCTTTCTTGTAGCCTTCGATTATTCGCTCCCTCATAACAAGGGATTCGTATCTCGGGTGGGATTTAGGTATATCCAACCTGTCTACACCTCTCTTATCGCCGCGCCTGTCCTAGAATACGGAAATATTTATTCCATTGTATTCTGGGTCTAAGCTTACAATTTTATGGCCGGGGAAAACAGTTTTTATCTCGTCCAAGGCGTCTAGGGCTCTGTCCTTTTCAACTAAGAAGATGGCAACGGATTTCTTTGCGTAGAAGCCGATTATACCCGGCGCTGATTCGGCTTCAACTAGCTTGTCGGGGGCGAATATGTGCATCTTGGCTTTCAGTGTGAACTCGCGTGATAACTCTAAGAACTTATCAAAACCTGGGTCATTCTCAAATGCTTTCAATAGAGATAAAGCTAGTTTCCTAGTTTTATTCGTGTACATGTTTAATAGTTCTACTGTGTGCATTCTCCCCCCATGTATCGAGTAAATAGTAATTGAGCTCGGTATGTAGAAACTTTCTACTAGACCTATCCCTGGAGACCCTTCCTTAGCCCGGTAGGCTATTCCTTTTCCAGACGATATTGCTAAGACGTCCCCTAAACCGCTTTTTTCTTCTATTTCGGCCGCATGAGCAAGTCGTAGAGACTCGATGTATCCCTTATTGGAATCAAAATAGTTTTCCAGGAGGAAGTAGGCTATTAATGTAGCCGCGCTTACTGAGTAACCGTATCCGGGAGGTAAAACCGTTTTAACACCAATATTTCTAGTCCCAGCGTTTAACCGTCGGTTTTGGAGAAATTCTATTTCTCCGATGTAAGTATAAGGTTCTGGAATGTAGTCCTTGAAAAGACACATTTTTAGTTTCGGTGAAACGACTAGCCCTAATCCTCTGGAGCCTGTTTTACCGGTATCTCTCCTCTTATAGGGAACCCAGATTGATGTTATGTGATGGGGTACCTCGACACAGATGCTCCTATCAAAAGAGCTGTGGGG
>JALUZI010000095.1 GCA_027012045.1 Desulfurococcales archaeon | reverse complement strand
ACCCTGGTCAGAGGAGCCTAGTGTAAGGTACCTGACAAGAGTGTTCGAGCCAGGTGGGAAGAGGCTACCCACAGACCCCAGGTACACTGCTGAGAGGCTAGAGGAGTACCTCGCGGATAAAGGGTTGAAGGCCTATGCAGGCAGTGAGATAGAGTTCTTCCTGGTAAACGAGTTCTACCTAGACATGAGCCCTGCCTCGATGGGTTTCGAGGTAACGTCAGAGGAGGCACTGGAGAACGCGGCCACCGGGATACCGGAGAAGGCGGGATACTATCTAACAGGCCCCCAGGACACTGTGATCCAGGTTAGGAACGAGATACTCTCAGCCCTCAAAGCCATGGGGATATCATCAACAGTCCACCACCACGAGGTCGCCAGCTACGGTCAGAGCGAGATAAACATAAGGCACTACGAGCCCGCTAAGGCGGGAGACGCTATTGTCACAGCGAAATACGTGATCCGGAACGTGGCCGTGGCAAACGGTCTGACAGCTGTGTTGATGCCTAAAGTATTCTACAACGACAACGGTAGCGGGATGCACATACACATGAGCCTCTGGAGCGGCGATAAGAACCTGTTCTACGATCCCTCAACCCCTGAGGGTATAAGTGAGACAGCTAGGTACTTCATAGGCGGAGTAATAGAGCACTTGGAGGCGGTCGCGGCCTTCACGAACCCTACTGTGAACAGTTACCGGAGGCTAGTACCTGGATACGAGGCCCCCGTCTACGGTGTCTGGGGGGTCTCGAATAGGAGTGCTATGATAAGAGTCCCACGGCCCCCTAAGCCGAGCGAGAAACTGCTCAGGCTAGAATTCAGGCAGCCCGACCCCACAGCGAACCCATACCTAGCTATACCAGCAATAGTCATGGCCGGGCTGGACGGTGTAAACAGGAAGATAGACCCGGGAGACGCTTTCAAGGGGAACGTCTACCACCTGACGGAGGAGGAGAGGAGGCGTCTCGGGATAAGGACAATGCCGCCGACACTAGCTCACGCGCTGGAGGCGTTGGAGAGCGATAACAGCTTCCTCAAACCAGTATTCCCGGAGGAGCTGGTACAAGCTTATCTAGAGCTGAAATGGGCGGAGTTCAAGGAGCTCCAGAAATACCCGAGTCCAGCCGAGTTCGCCAAGTACTTCAACCTCTAACCCCATACAACACCCAGAGTGTCCCTCATCTGGCCCGTTCGGACAAGTTTTTCATATGTCCTCCAAATCCTCTTCACGGTCACATGCCTAGGGTCAAACCCCTGCTCCTCCAAGTACTTGATCACAGCCTCCGGAAACCCCTCAGGGTCAGCCCTATAGGTCAATGCCACTGTTTTAACAGCCTCAACAATATCCCTTGCTGAAGGATACCTGGACTTGCCCTTCCCGCCCGAAGGCTTCTCCTCTTCCTCCAATACCTCCTCGAGCACATCCTCAGGTATATCGAGCAGATCCTCGTCTCCGGGCATCGGGTTCCACCTCAACCTCCTATTATTTACACTATTTCTCACAGGGTTGGTCTATTAGACCTGTGCAGTACTGTTGTTTATTAATGTTCGCATGCAACGCTTTATCCCAGTCTACAGTATTGCTTCTTTTATGGGCGATGTGGAGGCCCCTACCTTCACGGAGCCCGGGGTCGCTACGCCGGGCTGTGAAGACGTGGTCCTCCCCGAAGCCCCTTCTCTCCAATAGCGGGTATTCTCTCTAGGAGTGGTGTTGCACCGTTTTACTCTATCTATCTGTCTGAATAACTTATATTCCCTTGGACCACACGTGTTGGATATGGTGTCCAAAAATGGAGAAGCCTTTGACGGCAACCCTAGTAGCCTTCACAATAGTAGTCATCATAATAGCCGCCGAGTTCGCAGTACTCGAAAACAGGCTGAACAGCCTGCAAAGCCTCGTGGAACAGCAGAACAGGAAGCTGGAAGACATAAACAAGACCCTGGCATCACAGGGAGAGAAGATAAGCCAGCAAGGCAAGGCAATAACCAGTATACAGAAGGAAGTCAGGGAGCAAGCAGGGAAAATACAAGGGCTAAACCAGACGATACAGAGTGTCAGGGCGGACATAGAGTCCAGCACCAAGCTACTCCAGGAAAGGATAAACTCGACCCAGGCAGAGTTAACTAATATCAAGAAGCAGGTTTCCCAGCTATCAACAGAGCTGTCCAAGCTCACCGGGTACCCGAGGACAGTTGTCGACTTCACTGGTCAGACAGTGGTCATACCCGAGGAGCCTAAGAGAGTGGTTAGCCTGGCACCGAGCATAACAGAGATCATATTCGCGTTAGGCCAGGAGGACAAGCTCGTCGGAGTAGACAAGTACAGCAACTACCCGCCTACCCTGCTGGAATTGGAGAAGGAGGGTAGAATAGAGGTCGTGGGCGGGTTCACCAACCCGAGCTACGAGAAAATAGCATCCCTCAAGCCGGATGTAGTCTTCACGGTATCAGGAGTCCAGCTACAAGTCGCACACCGCCTCAGGACACTAGGATTCAACGTCGTAGTCCTAGGGTCAAAGGATATGAACCAAGTTATAGGCTCGATAATCACCATAGGCAAAGTCCTCGGAGCCGACGAGGAAGCTGCTAGGCTAGCGGCCAACATAACGAGTGACCTCGAGAACCTCGCGTCAATAGCGAGCAGGCTCAACACTACTCCAACGGTAGCCATAATCGTGTGGAACAACCCCATATTC
>JALUZI010000094.1 GCA_027012045.1 Desulfurococcales archaeon | reverse complement strand
CACCTCACAACCAGCTGTTGCGGATGCGAGTTCGCCGCAACGTGGAGCCCAAGATTCGACGCAGAAAGATATGGTGCACTCCCATGGATCGCTTCCCGCCAGACCAACTTCATGATAATAGAGGGAACTGTGACAAAGAAAATGGCCAAAGCAGTTCGTATAACTTGGGAGCAGATGCCATTCCCCAAATTCGCTATCGCAATGGGTGCATGCGCCCTGGATGGGGGAATATTCCATAACAGCTATAACATTGTAAGGCCCTGGCAGATAGTGCCAATAGACGTCTACATACCCGGATGTCCGCCTAGACCCGAGGCTGTAGCTAGGGCAATAATAGAACTCCAGAAAATAATCCGTAGCAAAGGAGTTGCGAGCTCATGGATAACCAAAGGAGTCAGAGAAGATAAAATAGACTACTTCATAGGAAACGAGGTGAACACTCAATGAGCGAACTAGTTGAAGCCCTCAAGAACAAACTAGGAGACTTGAACCCCGAGGTCTCCGAGGGCAAAGGTTTCATTTCAGTCAGTGTGGACAGCAGTAAACTACGGGAAGCGGCTAAACGACTCCTTGAAATGGGTTTCGACCACGTTAAGACAGTTACTGCAGTCGACTACATGAAAGAAAAACAATTCGAAGTCATTTACCACGCTTCAAGTTATCTCAACACAGATCTAGCGAAATACATAGTTGAGCTCAAGACCAGAATACCTAGAGACAACCCCGAAGTTGACTCATTAAGCGATATATGGGTGAGCGCCGAGTTCCTGGAAAGAGAAACCTTCGAATTCTTTGGTATAAACTTCAGGGGACACCCCGATCTCAGACCCATACTACTCTTACAAGAAGTAGCAGACAAACACCCGCTTAGAAAAGATTTCATCGTAAAGGAGGAGGGGATATTCAAATGAGCACAACCACTACAATTCCCAAGAAACTACCCGGAATGGATCTCAAGAAGATCGGTAAAGACCTATACGAAGTATTTATCGGACCCCAGCACCCTGGCAGCGGGCACATGAGAATTATTATCAGGGTAGATGGTGACGTCATAGTAGAAGCAGACCCGGATCTAGGATACGTTCACCGTACAATGGAGAAACTCGCAGAAGGCAGGGAGTTCATAAAAATAGTCCCGCTAATGGAGAGAATGGCTATACTCGACGCTTGTAACATCACACTACCTTATGTTGAGGCTGTGGAAAAACTAATGGACATAGAGCCACCACCGAGAGCAAAGTACCTACGAGTACTCCTTTGCGAGATAAATAGAGTTGCAAGCCACTTATATGGTATGGGTATATTCGGAGTTTTCCTGGGCCACTCAACAATGTACATGTGGCCCTTCGGTGACAGAGAAGTATTCGTTGAACTAGCCGAAAAACTAACCGGAGCACGTTTAACACATACATACGCTATACCCGGAGGAGTTAGAAGAGACCTACCACAAGGATTCAAGGAAGATGCCGAGAAAGCGGTAAGGTACATGTTTAAGAGACTAGAGGAGTACAGGAAGATATTCCTCGACAACCCTGTTATACAGAAAAGGCTTATCGACGTAGGAATAATTAGCAAGAATCTCGCCGCTAAACTAGGCATCGTAGGCCCTAACGTCAGGGCATCAGGAATAAAGTATGATGTACGTATAATCGAGCCCTACGAAGCATACGATGAGCTAGACTTCGAGGTACCAGTGTATGAAGAGGGAGACGCCTTTGCCAGGGCTTGGATCAGAATAATCGAAATACAGCAGAGCCTCAACATCATCAGGCAGGTTCTAGAGAAAATGCCAGAAGGAGACCCTATGCATGAGAAGTTCTGGGCAAAGGCTCCTCCACTATATAAGAAAGTATTCCAAGAGACTAAGAGAGTCAAACTTATACCTCTATTCGCAAACTTGAAAGTCCCCGCAGGTAGAGCCTTCGCTAGAGCTGAAGCCGGAAGAGGAGAAGTAGTTTATATGGTTGAAAGCCAGAACGCGATGAAGCCATACCGTGTAAGGGTAGTGTCCCCCTCCTTCAGGAACGCCATTGTTTTCAAATACATAGTGCCAGGCCACAGGATAGCCGACCTCCCCGCGATCTATGGTAGCATAGACTATTTCCCACCGGAGGCTGATAGGTGAGAAAGCCATGACGGACTGGATAAGACTCCTTATAGACATAATATTCTGGCCTCCACTCTTCCAGCTTGTCATAGCCCCAGGCCTAGTGGCAGCCTTACTAGTCGTCATATTCATAATATGGTTCGAGCGGAAGACAGCTGCCAGGGTTCAAATGAGAATAGGGCCCTACCACATAAGCCCCAGGCTAGGAGGCTTCCTCCAGTTGTTCGCTGATCTAACTAGGTACGCCTTCCAAGAGATAATAATTCCGACAGCTGTAGACAAACCAATATTCATTGGAGCACCTCTAACTGCCCTTGTCCTATCTCTGCTACCGGTAGTGTCAATGCCTTACACCAGCACACCATACTACTATCCCCTCCCTATGGACTACAGTTTACTATTAACAGTGGCTTTGAGCACGATCTCACCCATATTCATTGTAGCCGCTGGTTGGGCTAGTAACAACAAGTTCGCCGTTATTGGAAGCCTAAGAGAGTCATTTGTGATAACTGCTTATGAGCTACTAATAGTTATAACAGCACTATCCGGTGGAGTTGCCGCACTCTCATACAACCTAGTTGACATAGTTAATGCACAGACACCGTTCTATAAATGGATGATATTCACTAATCCAATAGCAGCATTAACAATGTTCGCCGCCATACTCATGGCCACAAGCGGATTCCCATTCGAAATACCAGAAGCGGAAAACGAAATCGTAGCAGGCGCATTCACAGAGTATTCGGGATTAATGTATGGAATAAACATGGGTTCAGCTTACATAAAGAGGTTCGTGTACTCACTACTGTTCACACTAGTATTCCTCGGAGGATGGTTGCCATATAAGCCCGGTATCCACCTAATCGACGGGTATATAATACCGTTAGTCGTCGTCCTGGTGAAGGCTACAATAGTGATGGCAATAATAAGCTTCCTCAGAGCCGTCTATGGAAGATTCAGGATAGACCAAGCCTTGGATGGAGCTTGGAGGATCTTCATACCATTAGCCCTGATAGGGTTTGGCCTCGCATTACTAGAGGCTTATATGGGGGTGTATGCCTGATGCCCGGGAAAGTAGTTGAGAAGCAGACACCTAAGCCTAGATTCATCAATGCTATCACCGGCAATCTAGGAGCTATACTAGTAGGGTTGAAGTATTTCGCTAATCCAAACAGGTTCACATTGAAATATCCATACGAGTACATAGAGCTGAGGAACACGTATAGGGGATTCATCGTCCTAGACATGAAGAAATGTATAGGATGTATGTCTTGCGCTAGAATATGCCCTGCATCAGCCATGAAAATGGTTAAGGTAACAGTTCAAGAAGGCAAAAAACCTAAGCCATACCCAGTAATCAACTATAACAGGTGTATATTCTGCGGCATGTGTGTAGACGTTTGTCCTACTGAAGCACTTGCCCATTTACCAGTACATGACGTCGTTTACCTAAGCATGGATGAGATGGACCTGGATCTTGAAAGGTTCCAGCAGAAGGTAGAGTCCCCAAGTGTAAAGGAGGGTGTCCCGGTCAAATATGTGTTTGACCCGGAGAAGGGCCTTGTTAAGGTTCCTGCTAGTGAGGGAGGTGAATCGTAGATTGGATATCGCGTATGACTATTTGGGGCTAACCATACTATCCGCATTCGCACTGTACTTCGCATATCTTACAGTCAGAGGTAAAGACCTAGTTTACTCTAGCGTGTCACTAGCCCTTACCGCTTCTATAGTAAGCCTCATTGTTGCCTTCATGGGTTACCACCTTATAGCCATAGTACAACTCCTAGTATACGTCGGCGCCGCTGTTATGTTCATAATTGTCAGTGTTTCATTGCTAGGTGCAAAAGAGACAACTGTGAGAAACGAGTATATTGGAGTTACGGTAGCTCTGTTCACACTATCAGTTCTAGGATTGTATCTTAATAAACTATATACAGGTTTCACGTTTGCAAAAGTACCTCCAGCCCAAACGATAAGCGATCTATTACTCTCCAGATACATGAGTGTTCTAGTACTGATAATAGTTGCACTTGCTGCAACGATAATTGAAGCTATATCCCTTGCGAAGAGGTGATAAAAATGACCGCTGTAACGATAGAGTCTATAGGATACACGATTACGGTCACAGGCCTCTTACTCATAACTATAGGAGTATACGGGTTTGCTGCCACAAGAAACCTGATAAGAATGCTGTTATCACTCGAAATAGTGTTTAATGGGGTCTTCCTAGTCATACTAGCGTTAATAACATCTGCACCATCATACGCCACGGCTCTTGGCATTATTTTGATAAGTGTCGTCTCTGCCGAGGTAGCTGTTGTGGTCGCGATAATAGCCGCGTATTATAGGAAGACAGGCGTCTTGGACTCGGATTCAGCCGAAAATGTCGAAGGAGGTGTGTGACCATGGAAGCATCTATACCTGTTCTGTGGATCAGTATATTTCTCCCACTCATTATTGGGTTGATAGGACTTAAGGTTAGAGATGACGATATAGAAGCAATAGCGTACACCATGGCAGCTACACTACTATTGCCACTCTTCCTGGTGGCTGTAGCAGCGGTAAAAGGCCTCCTGGGCGAGGGTATTGTGGATCCCTGGATGGCTCACTTGCAAGGTATAGGAACATTGGCTTTGGCTGTCGACGGTCTTTCAGGCCTTGTAGCTGTAGGTATAAGCATTGTCACAGCTTTCGTATCGATATACTCTATACCTTACATGAGGACGAGAATTGAAGAAATGAAGGAAGCAGGCGAAGCACCGCCATCACTTGGTGTGTACTTCTTCCTCTACTCTCTGTTCGCAGTGGCTATGCTGGGCCTAGTATATTCGACAAACATGGTGCTATTCTATGTCTTCCTTGAACTTACACTTGTTCCATCATTCCTGTTGATCGCCTACTACGGATATGGGGATAGGAGGAAAATAGCAATCCTATACTTCGTATGGACTCACATTGGAGCAGTCATGTTCCTCTCAGGAATGCTGTACTACGGGTTCCATGTAGGGAACTTCGACTATCTAGACGTAGCAACTATGACACCGGTTGCCGGGACTGCCAATCTACTTGGTGCAGCAGCGACATATGTCGCGTTATTGATGGTTCTAGGACTATTCGTAAAAATGGCCGTCTTCGGATTCCACATGTGGCTGCCGTATGCACACGCTGAAGCTCCTACACCTATATCAGCACTACTATCACCTAACCTAATCGGTCTAGCCGGATATGCCCTTGCAAGGATAACACTTCCAATATTCCCTGGCTTCTTCGCCGACTACAAATGGGTGTTCATCTACCTAGCTTTTACCACTATTATCTACGGCGGTCTCGTGGCGTTGAAGCAGACAGACTTCAAGAAGTTCCTAGCATACTCCAGTGTCAGCCAGATGGGATACATGCTACTAGGAGTAGCCACTCTGACACCTGTAGGAATAACCGGTGCAATGATACAATACCTATCTCACGCAATCGGCAAAGCACTACTCTTCATGACGGCAGGAGTTTTCATAACAGAGCTGCATGGACTAAGAGATATAAGATTGATGGGAGGACTGGCCCGGAGATACCCGCTGACTGCTGCTCTAGCCCTCCTGGGATTCATGCACCTAGTAGGCATGCCTCCAACCATAGGAATGTGGAGTGAACTGTTCATAGTGTTCGGCCTATTCAAGAACGTTTCACTTACAGCTGAGTTCATACCAATGGTGACACTAGTAATAGTTGCATTGATGGTTTCAGCCGCCTACTCCTTCGTAAACATGAGGAGAATATTCTATAACAAACCGAGAAGCGAGCAGGCAACGCTGAAGACTGAAACACCGGGTGCACTGCAGTACTCGATGCTATTCATAGGAATTATGGGAATAGTCTTCTTCCTATGGATCAACCCGTACTACCATGGATTGCTCGAAGTAATCCATAAAACATTCTTGTTTGCTGGAATAGGAGGGTGATAAGCATGATAGACCCCATTTGGATCTGGCTAACTCCCTATCTTGGCGCTTTGGCACTTGCAATACTCTGGATTTCAGGAGTTAGGGACGAGAGAATATATGGTGGCACAGCGGTAGGGAGCATACTCATATCAGCTCTAATAGCAACGATTCTAACGCCATCGGTTTACCATGGACATCTAATATACACGAAATACTCTTGGCTGCCAAGCTTAGGCATAAACTTTGGAACATACATGGATGGCCTAGGAGCGTTCATGGCCCTAGTAGTTTCATGGCTATCCCTGCTCATCGCAATATATAGTACGGAATATATGAAGGGAGACTGGGGAGTACAGAGATACTTCTTCTTCTTCACGTTCTTCGTGGGAAGCATGCTACTGCTAGTCCTAGCCGACAACCTGGTATTAATGTTCATTGGATGGGAAGGAACCGGACTCGCGAGCTATGCGTTAATCGGTCACTGGTATACCGACGAAGAGGAAACCTGGGTAGGAGACCCTGGGAGAAAAGCCTTTGGGACACCGATGTACTTTGAACCGAGTCACAGCGGTGTCAGGGCTATACTCTTCACCAGGGTAGGAGACATAGGCATGATAATAGGAATGGCGCTCTTCTACATGATAACTGGAACATTCAACATACCACAAATATCCGAAACCGCGACAGGGTGGATGTCGTTCCTCGCGTCAAAAGGAGTTCTAACAGCAGCCCTGCTAGTGTTCAGCCTGGGAGCCCTAGCTAAGAGCGCTCAATTCCCATTCCACGAATGGCTCGTCACAGCTATGACAGGCCCAACACCAGTCTCAGCACTAATACACGCCGCAACAATGGTTAAAGCAGGAGTCTACTTCATGCTAAGATTCTCACCTATCTTCTACAATGGAGCAGAACAATTGGGAGGAGCTGCTCTGGCCGCGACGGAACACTACTTCAACATTATAGCCCTACTCGGAGGAGTAACGGCCTTTATGATGGCGACAATGGCGCTAGTATCCCGCGAGTTAAAGCTGATATTCGCATTCTCCACAGCTTCACAGCTAGGCTACATGTTCCTAGGAGTAGGAGCAGCAGGTCTACTAGCACAGAAGGAAATGGCCTACGAAGGAATAGCTGCCAGTGCGGCACACCTAATGAGCCATGCAATATTCAAGGCAGCACTATTCCTAATAGCGGGCTGGGCAATCCACGCAGTACACAGCAGATTCATAGACAACATGGGTAACTTCAGTAAATACATGAAAATAACCACCCTCTCAATATGGCTAGCCGGTCTCAGCCTAGCTGGACTCCCACCCTTCTCAGGGTTCTGGAGCAAAGAAGGAGTAATACACGCTGCCCAAGCCGCCCACCTAGAAAACCTATGGTTCCTAGCAGTATTCACAGCAGGCCTAACAGGCTTCTACACGACACGAGCCATAATCAGAGTATTCCACATGCCCCCCTATGAGCCACCACACCATGAAGCCGAGCTCCACGAGGCTCCGCCGAGGATGCTATGGCCCTATACAATCCTCGCATTTACAGCACTCATAATAGGACTCGTATGGCCCTTCGGATTCGGTGCAGACTTCTCAAACTTAATATCGAAGACCCTAGGCTTCGAGGAGCCAGTAAAACTAGCTGTCGAGTTCAACGCGACCACATATGGAATAATAACATGGGTACTAGCCATGGTTTTACTGGTCCCAGCCCTCTACCTAGTCATGAAAGTTGATTTTGTGTCAATCTTGAAAACAAGTAAAACAGCTAGAATACTCCATGACTTCCTCTATGATAGATGGTATATCAACGCCCTGATCTACATAATAATAGTAGGGGGATTCATAGGAGCAATAGACCTGCTAGGATATGTGGATGGGTTCATAGACGCTTTCTACCACATAGGTATTCCAATAGCGTTCATACTGATATCAAAGGGATTCCGGTCAATGCATAAAGGGAGACCTGACCTGTATCTAGCATATTACGCATACGGTATCGGGCTACTACTGCTCATGCTCTACCTCATATGGGGGTGATTAGATGATGGCATTAGACATAACTGGAAACATAACAGTTCTAACATACATAATTTTAGCACTCGGAGTAATCATTCCACTCACCAAGCCGTTAAAGCTAGAAAAGACAAGGATACCGTACAGCTTCGCATGGCTCTCAACACTGCTATTCTCAATAGTATCCTATGAAGCGTTCTACGCGCTGAAAACCAGCGATACACTGACAATGTTCAATGGCCTGGTGACATACAATAGCTTCTCCGCCTTCATGCTAATGGTTTCAGCACTGGCAAGCGCACTAGTATTAATGGCTATTAAAGGAAGAGCAGAGGAATGGCCAACAGCTCCAGCAGTCTACGGCCTGCTACCGCTAATACAGTTCGGCCTCATATTCGCCATGGGCATAAATGACGCCCTATTATTGCTTGCAATATGGCTGCTAGTATCTGTTGCTAGCTACGTAATTATCGCTCTACCCAAGGACGTTGACAGCGTTAAAGGTGCGATAAAATATGCACTAATGGGTTCACTAGCAACTCTATTCCTAGCAGTTTGGGTCGCACTCAACATTGTGGCGACTGGATCGTTTACAATACTGCCATACCAAATAGGCCTAGCAACACTATTGGGATTCGGAGCCTTCATACTAAGCATAGGTTTCAAACTTGGAATAGCACCGTTCCACTGGTGGCTACCCGACGTATATGGTAAGTCCAATGGATACGGTGTCTCAATAGTAGCTGGAATAGTCAAAATAGGATTCATAGCAATAACGGCCAGAGTAATATATTATATATCAGCTGGGGGCTTCTCCACAATAGTAACCGTTACACTGGCATCCCTAGCGGTAGTCACCATGTTCTGGGGTAACCTAGCGGCATTAACAACAAGGAACCTCCAAAGAATACTTGCGTATAGTAGCATAGCCCACATAGGCTATATCCTCGTGGGCCTAACCGCGTTATCATATGCAGCAGGAGCCCACGACCTACAGCTGGCCATGTACTCCTTTGCGGCTATAGCGATACATGTCGCGGCATACTCTGTAAGTAAAGCACCCCTCTTCGCTGTAATGGGTGAAGGACACACCGAGTTGAGCGATATTAAGGGCCTATTCCACAGAGACCCTGTTTCCTCGGTTTCTATGGCCATACTACTACTTAGCCTACTAGGGCTACCCCCACTCCTAGGCTTCTGGGGCAAGCTATACATGTTCACAGCTATAGCGAGCTACTCCCTCCCACTACTGGTTATTGCGTTGTTAAACAGTGGTATAAGCGCAGTATACTACGGTATAGCAATTAGGGATATGCTATCCACAGACGAGGGGACAGCTGTTTACGATGCTCCCAGGAAAGCATCTCTAGCAACTGCAGCGACTATAATAATTGTAGCGGGCTTATTCGCCTCTACATTATTCCATATTATGTACTAGGCTCCTAATTAACATAAACGTATATCCATAGTTTCTTTTAATCCTCCGCAACTCCCCTTTTTCTCCTAGGAGGCTTGATCTGTATTGACGTCTATAGAAGAATACGCCGAGACACTGCACAAAGTAGCTAAACGATATAACATAGATATAGAGGAGGAATTCGCTATTAGTATAGAAAGAGTCCAGATGGAAGTAAGGAGGAAAGTAAGAGAATATCTTACCGCCAAGGGATACAAGGTTGACAAGGATAAAGTAGTGGAGATCGCGAGGAAAGTGTATGATAAAATCGGTTTCCATACAGAGTCTGATGAAATAAGGAGCATACTATTAACAAGGGGAATAGACGACGAGAAATACATCGAAGTTCTCATAGGTCAAGCAATACTCCACGAGCTAACGAGCCTTCTCCCAGATAAAGATAAGGGAATAGTCAATAAAACAGCTAAATGCCCAATATGCGGAACGGAAACCGACCTAGGATACATTGATACGGAGGGAAACATCTGGCTTTACTGCCCCCTATGCGGTTATACGTGGAAGCAGTCTACGTTGTCCGCTCCGGTTTGCCCTTACTGTGGTCTAAGCGATAAAAACATGATAGGAGTACTGAAAGACAAGAGGAACCCGTCTGTTGTAGTTATGCTTTGTTCGAACTGCAAGCATTACTGGATACTTGTCGATGAAAGATATACCAAGAGAGTGCCAAGGGACTTTTATCCCATGTTTAGGAGGAAGGCCGAGAAGCTTTTGGCATCTTTACCTAAAGACTTCATTGAGGCTGGACAGTAGGATAATGTATTATTTTATCGGCAAGTCCCTTGAACGCGTCTTCCAACTCTCTTCTACATCCAGCCATTAGAGTCATATAACAGTAAATCCAATCGAACCTATAATTCAAGCCTAGTCTTCTAAATGAAGTGTTGACAAGGGATATGCCTACCAATATACTAGCCCATAGTATAAACGAGGCCGAAGCTAGGAAAACTCCGGTGACCAGGTTCTTGGAGGAGATAGGTTTAACCGAGAAGCTTTCTCCATCCTCAATGTTTGATAAGGATGCATCTAATGATAAATCTGAAATCCACGAGACAACAGTATAAGACCTCAGTAGATCCACTCCGGCAATCATCCCTATAAACAGGGCCATCCCTATTATAGCATTATTATAGAAACCCTGAACGTAACCTGTTATCCACAGTATTTTCCTAGCTAGCTCCATTAGCATGACTACTAATACAAGTAGGTTCCCCCTAACCCATATCCTCGGAACGATCCTCACGGAGTTTTCCAAGTCTTCAACCAGAAACTCAACCACCCTCTAATCAGAAGGCATAGCATATGCTTCCACATCCAGCTTCTTCCTCAGGATATAAGCGAAGAAACTGGCATACTCAGATCTAGAACCATCAACTAACACGATCTTAGGCTTAGACTCCCTGACGTATTCTATTGTGCCCTGGAAATCCGAGTGATCACTGTAAGAGGCAATATACGACTTAGAGTCTAGTCGTACTAAGGGTTTCCTGAATTCCCATCCATTAAGTAAAACATGAACTCCTGGCCGCGTCTTTCTGTATTTGTAGAACCCGTTTACATGGTCCATTATGACCACTTTTCCTCTGAACAAGTCTCTAGCTTCTCTAGTTCCATACAAGTAAAATTCTCCTAAACCATCAAACCCTGTTTCAGATAAATTCCTCGTTACCTTGTACATTCTGGAAGTCATAAGGACAGGGTCACTATACCCGGCTTCCCTTAGCTTTCTAAGTACACCTTGTATCTTGCCGTAGTAACCGTAAATCCATAGCTGCCCTCTAGTCTCCCTATACAAGGCAAGTACCTCGTCTAAAACGTCATTGTTAGACCATTTCCTCACATGATTGGGTGACCCGTAAGTAGCGTCTAAAACCAGTATATCAGGCTCTTCAATTATTTCAGTACCCTCAAGCTTGAAGTCCCCAGTGTATCCTACTCTGAGGTTTTCATCACTGATTTCCACGGATATACTACCTGGAATGTGTTCTGCCGTGTATACCCTCAGCTCATAATTGTCCAATGACCCATTGTAACCCGGTTTAACAGGTATCAGCCTTTCCTTTGGAAGTAGGATTCCGAGCCCTTCTAAAATAGCGAATGTTTCTTTGGTTGCCAGTATTCTAAGCGCCTTTTTAGAACTAGTCAGGACGTGTTTGTAGTGATCTGCATGGCCATGTGTAACCACACGGTACTTACGGTGACCGCATCCGTCAATACTGAAGCTCCAAATAACTATGGCTCCGTTACGTTCTATTTTGACCGGTAGTTCTGTTGTTACTCTTAGCATTGTTCAACCCGTCTGCGTTATAATATCCTGTATTTCCCGGCTCTAGCGATCACGGCTAATGCAATGATTGTAAGAAGCGATGCTAGGGATAGGATGACTAGTCTGGTTAATCCGGTGTTTACAGGTTTGCTGCCGGGTAATGGATTATTGGATGAGACAACTGTGTATCTTAATTCATTAATGAGTTGGTTGTTCCTGTATACTTGTATACTACCGAAGAGTGGTATGCAATACTTATAAGGATAGTAGGACTTTGCTTCGAGAGTAGCATCATCCACCCTCTCATTTATGTGCACGGATCTATCAGCTTTCACAACAAATAATGCATTGTTATTTCCGGCGAAGTATGTTAGCGCCTGATAGCCTGCCCCCGTTCTCCCCTCGATGCAGAGTTTTTGGGTGACCCTCATAATGTCAACGACTGCCTCTGCTAGTTGCCTGTTCCTGTATGAGTTTACATTATAGTTTTTAACACCCATCTTTCCAGTGGACGGGTTTATGGTAACATCCACGGATCCTACAGGTATATAGTTTATCGATATGAAGTATTCTATCTCATAGTTTGAATCCGCATCTATGTGTGGAGCATTAGCTAATACGTTTATTAGTATAATAAATATGATTGGAATGAAATAGTGTTTGTTTATGGATGTTTTTAAAAATGCCACTGGGCTCCAACCTTCACGTCTTACTAGAGAATCTATCTATGGCTTTAGATATCTCCTCTTTAGCCTTTGATGCTGGCAGCCAATCCTTGAGTTTGACCCATTTCCCGGGCTCTAGCTCCTTGTAGTGCTCGAAGAAGTGTTTTATTCTATCCTTTATTATTCCGGGAATATCATTAATGTCGTTTATATCTGCATACAATGGGTCGAGCTTGCTCTTGGGTACAGCTATGATTTTGGTGTCTACTCCCGCCTCGTCCTCCATTACAAGCATTCCAACAGGTTTTACCTCGATGAGGCTTCCAGGGTGTACCGGCTCCCTGCTCAGTACAATTATGTCTATCGGGTCGCCGTCTTCCGCGAGTGTTCCTGGAACGAACCCATAATTGAAAGGATACACCATGCTGGTGTATAGGAATCTATCTACTTTTATCACACAGTACTCCTTGTCAAGTTCGTACTTGACACTGCCTCCCATAGGTATCTCGATTATTGCATTTACTATTTCAGGGGCATCCTTGCCCGGGCCAATCTTGAGGCAGGACACTCTTGATCGCCTCCACATCACAATTTAGGTGTGGCATAAGTTTAAAAATAAACTACCACAACTCTCTTGTAACCGCGAAGACGACCCTAAAAGGGGAGGAGGATGAAAAATGTCGAAACCGTTTTACGTAAGGTTCGAGGTACCCCCCGAGCTTGCGGAGAAAGCGTATGAAGCAGTTAAAAAGGCGAGGGAAACAGGGAAGGTAAAGAAGGGAACAAATGAAACAACTAAAGCCGTTGAGAGAGGCATGGCTAAGCTAGTAGTTATAGCTGAAGACGTTGATCCACCGGAAATAGTGGCTCATCTGCCGTTGCTTGCAGAAGAAAAGAAAATACCATATGTATATGTGCCTAGTAAAAAGAAGCTTGGAGAGGCTGCTGGAATAGAGGTTCAAGCCGCTAGTGTAGCTATAGTGGACCCTGGAGAAGCCGCTAGCCTAGTAAACGAGATTGCCGAGAAGGTAAAAGAACTGAAAAAGTAAAATCATATTTTGATTCCTACCGGGGTACAATCTTTACTCTACTTCTATTTTAGCACTAGACTCCCATAGTCCATGCAGGTTGCAGTACCCGAGCGCGTATAGTGTGCCTGGTTTTTTCACTTTCACCGTAAACGTTATCTTTGGCTCGGCATATTCTGGCTCCAGTATAGCTGTAGCCAGGTGTATCGGGTTAAACGCTCTTCCTTCCTCTTTGAAGAAGAGTTGCACGTATCTTATTGAGTGAACCGCCTGGTTGGGATGAGGGCCGACCTCTATCTCCACAGTAAAAGGCTCACCGGCTTTTACCTTGTTAGGTGCTCTTATTTTCGGTGTGTGCGTCTCTTTTTTACCGGCAGCTTCTCCTTCAACCTTCTCGGGCTTGTATATTAGGTCTCCTAGATACGACATGTTTTTCACCATATAAAAACAGGTTAACTCATGTGTTTAATATAGTAATCGTATAAACCCTGCTTGGTTTCATGGTAGCATTTATAATGCCTCACTATTTACAGCTATTACACCAGCGTTAAGATAGGTAATAAGGATGGTGTAGGTCTTGGCGGGAGAGGTTGAGAACTTTAGATATATAGTACGTATAGCGGGAACAGATATCGAGGGTACATGGAAGGTTGTATATGGCCTATCCAAGATTAAAGGTATCGGTATATCGACAGCTAACGCTATATGCCGTGTTCTCGGGATTGATGAGAATAAGAGAATAGGATTCCTAACTGATGCTGAGCTCAAAAAGATAGAGCAAGCAGTTTCCGACATCAGGCAATTAGGACTTCCCTCCTGGATGTATAACAGGCGGAAAGACTATGAGACCGGAGAAGACCAGCATTTGTACGGAGCCAACCTGCTATGGGCTGCTAGAAGAGACATTGAGAGAGAGAAGAAAATTAAGAGCTGGAGAGGCCTACGCCACGCTGTAGGCTTAAAGGTTAGAGGACAGAGAACCCACACGACGGGCCGTCTAGGATTAACCGTCGGTGTATCTAAAAAGAAGAAGTAATGGAGGGGGTGTGCTAAATGGGTGATCCGAGGAAACCTAGGAAGAAATGGATAGGACCTAAACATCCATGGGTCAAGGATCGTCTTGCCAGGGAACTAGAGATCATGGGTAGATACGGGCTTAGGAACAAGAGGGAATTATGGATCGCTCAAACCATGGCCAGGAAATTCAGGCATCAGGCTAGGAGCCTCCTAGCTCTACCAGACGCCGTTAGGGCAGAAGAGGAAAAGAACCTCTTGGCCCGACTTACCAGGCTAGGCCTTATCTCAGAGAACACCAAGCTCGACGATGTGCTGGGCCTCACTGCGGAAAACGTTCTTGAACGCCGGCTCCAGACTCTCGTTTACAAGAAGGGTCTAGCTAAAACCATACAGCAGGCAAGACAGTTCATTGTTCATGGTCACATAGCTATAGCCGGGAGAAGAGTCACGTCCCCCGGCTACCTCGTTAACCGCGATGAAGAACAATTAATAGACTATGCACCCGGCAGCCCTATCATAGCCCAGTTAAGGAAAGAGGAGGTTGAAGAGTAATGTCGTTCCAGTCCCGAGAGCTTAAGTGGGGAGTTGCACACATATTCAGCAGTTTCAACAACACGATCGTCCACATAACCGATTTAACGGGAGCAGAAACCGTTGCAAGGGTCTCCGGAGGCATGGTAGTTAAGGCGGATAGAGAAAAGCCGTCCCCCTATGCAGCCATGATAGCTGCGGGGAAAGCGGCCCAACAAGCCATAGAGAAAGGCATAACAGCGATTCACATAAAAGTCCGAGGAGTAGGAGGTCACGGTCCAAAAACACCTGGCCCCGGAGCCCACGCGGCAATCAGGGCGTTAGCTAGGTCAGGCTTTATTATTGGAAGGATAGAAGACGTAACTCCCATCCCGCACGACACGACGCGTAGACCAGGAGGCCGTAGAGGTAGAAGAGTCTGACCTTCTATCCTATATATTTTAGGGGTGAACCGGTTTTTGAGAAACGTCAAACTCCTCGAATCTTCTTCTAATAGAATTGCATTGGCGGTAGAAGGGTTTCCGCTAGAACTAGTTAACTCTATTAGAAGGGCTATTCTTTCTGAAGTTCCGGTTATGGCGATAGAGTGGGTGTATATAACTAGGAACGACTCTGCATTGTTTAATGAAATGCTCTCACATAAACTGGGGCTTTTAGTCATTAAATCCGACAAAGCAGTGGAAAAGTACCTCCCACCTGAGGAATGCAGGGCAGACTTGGAATGTGGCGAGGACATGGCATGTGTAGATGCCTTTATTACACGTAAACCTGAGTGTTTCGTCAGGATGGTGCTCCGCAAGGAGAATCCTGCTGACGGAGAAGACGCTTTGGTCACTGTGAAAGCCTCAGACATTGAGAGCGAAGATCCCGATGTTTACCCCGTACATGGGGAAACAGAGTTGACAATCCTTGCATCAGGGCAAAGCCTCGACGTCGAGATGTACGCAAGACTTGGAAGAGGAAAGGAGCACGCTAAGTTTATTCCAGCCGTAGTAGTCCTCAAATACACCCCCGTTATAAAGTACGATACGAAAAGCATTAGCGAGGAATGCTTAGAATGTATTAGGAACTATAATAGTGACCTGGCTGAAACGATTTCGAAGGGAAGTAAGAGTAGAATAGTGTGGTACGACACTGGGAACACAAGCTTATTAAAGCATTGTGCGGAGAGGGTGTGTCAGACAGGTTTAAAAGTAGAGTATGATAAGAATAGGCTTATACTCGTGGTTGAGTCTCACGGGGCATTGGACCCCAGAAAAATAATTAGTCTAGCAGTTGACGAGCTAGATAAAAAGGTTAAGATGCTACAGGAGAAGTTAGGAGGTGTGGTTGCATGAGTAAGAGAACCGGGCCGACAAACATAGTCTTAAGGAAGACGGCGGATAAGCTGATGCGCGAATACAGGAAAACTGGGTCGGGCCTATGGAGGGACGTTGCAGAACTATTGACGAGGCCGACGCGCAAAAGGGTATCCGTAAACTTGTCCAAAATAAACAGATACACCGAGAACGGTGATACAGTTATCGTTCCAGGAAAAGTGCTGGGTAGCGGGTCCCTCACCAAGAAAATAAAGATAGCGGCGTTCAGCTTCTCGGAGAAGGCAATTGAGAAAATCGAGGCTAGCGGGAGCAAGTATATTACAATAGACCAGCTTCTAGAAGAGGGCGTTAAGCCTTCTGATGTTAAACTAATAGTATAGCCGGGGTGGGTGTTATGGCTAAAATAATTGTTAACGGAGAAGGGCATATATTAGGCCGTCTCTCTAGTATAATAGCGAAAAAGCTCCTAGAAGGAAATGAGGTTGTAGTGGTAAATGTGGAAAAAGTGATAGTCAGCGGAGAGAAGAGAATGGTCGTCGACTCGTATAAGAAAATTCTAGGTGTAAAGGTGCACTTGTCACATAAGTGGAGGCCTAAAAGGCCTAGAAGCCCCATAAGACTGTTCAAAGCATCTGTTAAGGGAATGCTCCCCAAGAACAATAAGAAGGGAAGAGAGGCTCTGAGCAGGCTGAAAGTGTATATAGGCGTTCCAGATGAATTCAAGAATGCTGAAATGGTTGTTTTCAAGGATGCATACAAGGACAGGCTAAAAACGAATAAGTATGTAGAACTCTCTGTTATAGCTAAGGAAATGGGATGGAAAGGTGTTGAGCAGTGAGAATGGTTCTAGTCACCGGTAAAAGGAAAAGGGCCATAGCCACGGCCCTGATAAAACCAGGTAAAGGCCGCATATGGGTCAACGGCGTTCCTATCGATATATATCCCATAGAGATGGCAAGATTGAAAATGCTTGAACCCCTCCTAGTGGCAGGGAAAAAACTACGTGGCTTAGTTGATATCATTATCAAAGTCCGCGGCGGGGGATACATGGGTCAAGCCGAGGCTGTTAGAATGGCCATAGCGAAAGGCCTTATAGAATACATGAAAAGCTTTACAGAAGAGGATACAGAAAGCCAAATGCAGGAACAAATAAAGCTTCTAGAGAAATTCTTCAATGAGTATGACAAGCACATGCTAGTAGGTGATCCCAGGAGAACAGAGCCGAAGAAACCGATGAGGTACAGTGCAAGAAGGAGATGGCAGAAGAGCTATAGGTGATCAAATATGCTCGCCCCCGTAAGATGCTTTACATGCGGAGCTCCATTAGCGCATCTCTGGCCCGAGTTTAAGAGGAGGGTGGAGGCAGGAGAAGACCCAGGAAAAGTCCTCGATGACCTAGGAGTAAAACGGTATTGCTGCCGGAGAACCCTACTGTCGACAGTCGCTTATATCGAGGAACTCGTAGTTTACACCCACATAGGTTTTAAGAAGAAAGTGAGACCATTCTAGACCGGTTATGCGGGGTGTTAGTCATGAGCGAACAAGAGCAAACCAAGAGCCAAGAAGAATTCCTCGTTCCACTGGACACATATAGAAAGGCAGGTGTGTTTCTAGGCACCCATATATGTACCAAGTACATGGAACAGTTCGTATACAAGATAAGACCTGACGGTCTCTACATACTCGACATAAGGAAAATAGATGAAAGATTGAGGATAGCCTCAAGATTCCTCTCGAACTACGATCCCGAGAAGATCGCCGTCGTGGCCGTTAGACAGTACGGGCAGAAACCTGTTAAAATGATGTGTGAGAGAGTGGGATGCAAAGCTATTACCGGCAGGGTTATACCCGGCATTTTCACAAACCCCAAACTCGAATGGTATATGGAGCCCGACGTCGTCCTAGTCACAGATCCCAGGGCTGAAGCCCAAGCGATAAAAGAAGCTTTCAAAGTCGGAATACCCATCGTAGCTCTAACGGACACTGATAATCGTATCGAGAATATTGATCTGATTATTCCGGCGAACAATAAGGGTAGAAAGAGTCTTGCATTGATCTATTGGATCCTAACAAGGGAAATACTCAGAAACAGGGGAGTCATATCTCCAGACCAAGATCTCGATGTCTCATGGGAAGATTACATCGTTAGACCCGTTAGGAAGTAATTCCAGGCAAACTCTTTAACCTAGTTTTTATTTGCTACCTATTTATCCGGGTATTCCTGGATATGAAGGTAAGGTTGAGCATTCCTCTACTGGGAATAAACTGGGGGCAAACGGTCAACCCGTACATAGCTGTCCCACTTGAAAACAATATTTCAGTGCACCAGGTAGAATGCCGGGACGATGAAAATAGTGGTTTACTCAAGATATCGCTCGAGGGACAGAATTCACCGTTTTTAGAGCAAGAAATAAGTAAAGCCTCACTGAAAATGGTCAGCCTATACAGATCTTTAGCAGGAGATATACCTGGGAAGAACTGCTACGAAATATCGATACCGGACGAGAAGATTCCATATATATCCATCTACGGAGCAGTGTTGGATGCTTTAGCCTACAAGTTGTTAAGCCGTGCCCTAGGATTGAAACCATCTAAAAATGAAATTATAGAGTTTCTAAGCCATTTATGGACCGGCAAACCGTTCTGGCTTAGACTTCTATACGAATCAGTTGCACTCTCATCAATAACCGGGAGAACCATATTGTATAGAGGTACCGACGAAAGCATCATACTTGGAAAAACCAGTATTAAGAAAGCCGCTAGAAGAAATTACTACGATGCAAACACTGTTGAACCACCAAGCGACCCCCAGCTACAGTCTGCACTAGCCAAACTAGAAGGCGTTTCCGTTATCTCCGCCTCTAACATTATTTCAGCCTCGCCAGACAAAGGACTGGAAATACATTCCCTTCTATCCACATACTATAAAATCGATAATGCAGTAAGCTACATAGTTTACGGTTTAGAACCCCCAGTTGACGGGTGCAAATACATACAATCCCTCAACGGAGGCTTGGAGGAGACATGCTTTGAATAACATGGAATACATAGTAAAGCTAGGTGGTAGCGTTATAACAGAGAAAGACAAGGCCATGAAAATAAATTATGACTCACTATGTAGAATAGGCTCATACCTCCGGAAAAACATGCCTAAAATAATAGTACATGGCGGAGGAAGCTATGGACACTACATTGTGCACGGCATCCTGGAAAAAAAGAAACGCCTAGATTACACTGATTTACCACTGATAAGTTACGTGATGGATACATTAAACAGAGAAGTAATCAAATGCCTCCAAGACTACGGGTTACCGGTAGTTAGTTTTCCACCTCACTCAATATGCTCAATTAAAAACAACGAGCTTGAATGTGAAACTGGAACATTGAAGAGAATCGTTGAAAAGGGTTTGATACCAGTTCTATACGGTGATGCAGTTGTTTCAACAGGAGGAATAGAAATCTTATCGGGCGATACACTTATGGTTTTCCTAGCGAGAGAATATGGACTACGTAAACTAGTATTCCTAACTGACGTAGACGGGGTATACGTAAATATGGACAAGAAAACCATTATAAAACACCTGAATCTAAGAGATCCTAGGAGTCAACTAGCATTCCTCCGCGAATCAAATAACATAGATGTAACAGGCGGTATGAGAGCTAAAATCGAGTCACTCAAAAACCTGCCGAGCGGTACGCTAGTCTACATAGTCAATGGAAGGAAAGAGAGTCATCTAAGTAAGGTTTTTGTAGAAGGAGAGAATCCAGGTACTCTTATAGAAACATAACCAGAACAATCAATAAAAAGGGAGGTGTCCAGAGCCATAAAACTAACCACTGAAGACAGAAAACTCGACCACATAAAAATCACACTTGAAAGACAAGTGGAATCGAAGACGACCACACTACTCGACGATATATTCATTGAACACATATCACTCCCCGAAATAGACTTCGACAAAATAGATACAACAACGGAATTCCTAGGTAAAAGGATTAACGCGCCTTTAATGATAACCGGGATGACAGGGGGGCATCCCAAAACAGCAGAGATAAACAGGGACTTAGCCATCGTAGCCGAGAAATATGGTATAGCACTAGGATTAGGCAGCCAGAGAGCTGCAATTGAAGACAAAGAATTAGAATGGACCTTCCGTATTGCCAGGGATAACGCTCCCACAATACCCTTAGTCGCCAACATAGGCGGCCCTCAACTGGTTAAGGGTTATGGTATCAGAGAGATTATCAGAGCTATAGAGATGATCGATGCTGACGGTATAGCCATTCATTTGAACCCTCTCCAAGAAGCCTTCCAACCCGAAGGTGACAGGGATTACAGTGGGTTGATCTCTAAAATAGTTGAGATAATAGACCGCTCGCCTGTCCCGGTCATTATAAAAGAAACAGGATCAGGTCTTTCTCCCCGGATAGTAAGCATTTTATACGATCTAGGGATCAATCACTTCGACGTCTCAGGTCTAGGCGGGACTAACTGGGGTAAAGTCGAGGTTCTCAGAGCCGAGCATCGTGGGATAAAGGGGTTCAAAGGAAAACTAGATGGATACGGCGACCACTGGGGTAACCCTACAGCCTTCAGTGTAATATCCTCGCGAATAGTAGCCCCGTACTCAACCATCATATCGAGCGGAGGCATCAGGACAGGGCTCGATATAGTCAAATCCATAGTTATAGGTGGCGATTTAGGCGGGTTCGCCTTGCCTGCACTCAGAGTATTGATGAAGGGGGGAATTAGCGGTCTGGAAGAATTCATAGAGGATATTATTTACCAGGTTAAAGTAGGGCTTTTCCTGACAGGTTCAAGCAATGTAAAACAACTGAGATGCAAGCGTTTCGCCATATTGAATAGGAGGCTTCTCTCCATGCTCTCACTGGCAGGGTTCGATATACAGGAATATAACCGGGTCAAATGCTACAATAACCTCAAGGTGCCGGAAGGATGGATGCGATGAGAAAGCTCATAGAACGGTACGTACCAATAATCAATGAGGAACTAGATAAGGCGACAAGAGGGAAGCCAGAACAGTTATACAACGCCGCAAGACACTTATTGCTGGCCGGAGGGAAAAGAGTCAGACCCTCACTAACGCTGACATACGCCCGCATGCTTGGAGGCGTTGATGGCGAGAGAAAAGCGTTGCCTTTCGCAGTTTCAGTTGAACTACTCCATAACTTCACACTAGTGCATGATGACATAATGGATAAAGACGAGTATAGAAGAGGAGTAAAAACCGTCCACACGGTTTACGGGGAGAATATGGCTATAATAGCAGGAGACCTCTTATTCGCCTTGTCATTCGAGAATGCTCTGAACAACAGTATGGTTCCACCAGAGAACAGGTCGGCTGCCGCCTATTTGTTATCAAAGGCTTCTAGGATAGTAGCTGAGGGACAGGCGCTTGACGTCAGCTTCGAAGATACATGGACGGTATCTATAGACGATTACTTAGACATGATATACCGCAAGACGGGTGCCCTTATAGAAGCCTCGACCGGTATGGGCGCCCTTGCAGTGACGCTGGACAAGGAAACCGTGGAAAACGCGATGCTCTACGGGAGAAACGTAGGTATCTCATTCCAGTTGAAAGACGATGTTCTCGGAGTCTACGGTGACCCTGCTAAAACCGGCAAACCAGTCTACAATGACCTAGCTAGGGCAAAGAAAACAATCCTAGTCCTCTACGCGGTGAGGAACCTGCCGCCCGACGAGTCAGCCGAGCTGAAAAGGATAATTGATATGAAAACAAGTAACCTTGAACTGTTGAAGACCGCCGCTGAGCTCATAGAGAAATCTGGTGCTAAAAAATATGCTTTAGACTTAGCGAAGAAATACTCGGATGAGGCGATCAGGATAATAGAAGAAATAGAACCCGCCGACAGTGAAGCCAAGAACGCTCTAATAGAGTTCGCTAGATTCGTTTTTGAGAGGGAAAAATAATTTGGAAGAAACATATAAATTCCCAGCGCTGTTCACGAGAAACTCCCGGAACTCACCCTACTGTACCATAACAAACGGTCGATACAGGATAACCGATACTCCCCTGGAAAACTCGTCGTATGGCTACACTATAATAGAAGAAGCACTTGACAACATAATAGACCGGACTCGTTCACTAGTGAAGCAGGACTACTGTATAGAAATTCCTTGGAGAAAGAAACTATTGAAAATAAAGGCTGGAACACCAGTGAAAATCGTCGAGGTAAAAGCTTCTCAGATAATTTTTACCAAGCGGGAAGGAGACGAAGTCTCTGTGAACGATGTTATAGCACACACTATAACAGGTAAATCCGAGTCTAGAACGGTGAAATCCATTTTCAACGGGGTCATCGTCTTTATAGGAGTGCATAGCTTTTCTAATCCAGAGACGTATGTAGTGGCGGTGGCTGACAGTGGAAGCATCGAATGGTATGAGCGAGGTTGAGAAAATAATCTGGGCATATGCTCTAAAAAACGCTCTTGACTATAATGGTAGAGCCGTCCCGAAAAGCGTTATCTCCAAAGTATTCAAAGAGAAACCCGAGCTAAGGAGTAGGGCCAGGGAGATCGTAGAGTTAGTCAACTCAATAGTCGAGAAAGTCAACAGTATGAGCCTTTCCCAGCAAAAAGAGGCTTTCGAGACGTACAAGAACTTGATAAAGGAGCCGGTAAGAAAGGAAAAGGAGCTGCTTCCCGACCTACCGAACGCCATAGAAGGACGTGTAGTGACGAGGTTCGCCCCCAACCCCGATTTCGTCATCCACCTAGGGAACGCTAGACCGGCTATTCTAAGCCACGAGTATGCTAGGAAGTATAAGGGGAAATTCATATTAAGATTCGAAGACACCGATCCGAGGACGAAGACTCCCATAAAAGAAGTTTATAACCTGATAAAAGAAGACTTGAAATGGCTTGGCCTGAGATGGGACGAGGAATACATACAATCACTTAGAATGAACATTTTCTATGAAACAGCTTTCGAGCTAATAAGGAGAAATGGAGCCTATGTAGATACCTGCGACATAGAGGAATCCAAGAGACTCATAAAAGAAGGCAAAGGCTGTCCCACTAGGAGCAACCCCGTCGAATGGCAAGTTGAGCAATTCGAGAAAATGATCGAGGGATACTATTCCGAGGGAGAAGCCGTTCTCAGAGTAAAGACCGACCTGAACCATCCTGACATAAGTGTGAGAGACTGGGTCGCATTCAGAATAATAGACACCAGCAAATATCCACACCCATTAGTCGGAGACAAATACGTGGCCTGGCCCACCTACAACTTCGCTGTCTCAGTTGATGACCACTTAATGGGTGTAACCCATATACTCAGAGGCAAAGAACACATGCAAAACGCTACCAAGCAAATGTTCCTATTCAAACATATGGGATGGAAGTACCCTACAGCCATACATTTTGGAAGAATACATTTCGAAGGATTCATAATGAGCAAGTCAAAAATAAGGGAACTAATCTCGAAGGAACCAGACAAATACTGGGGATACGACGACCCTAGATTCGGCACCATAAGGGGGTTGAGGAGGAGGGGTATACTGGCCGAAGCAATAAAACAGCTCATCCTCGAAGTAGGCATAAAAGGTACAGATACCAGGATAACATACACGAACCTAGCAGCTATCAACAGGAAGATTTTGGATGAGAAAGCCCATAGAATAATGTTCGTTAGCGATCCAGCCCGTCTAACCCTGGAAGCCCCCAATAAACTGGAGGCAAAAGTCCCCGTCCACCCGTCTATAGAAGACTACAGGCGCTACATTGTAAGCCCAGGTGACACTATCTGTCTAAACAAACCTGACATAAAACATGGGACAGTCAGGCTCCTCGGCCTGGGCAATTTCGTTATAAAAGAAGGAAAACTACACTACTTAGGGTCCAGTTTGACAGAGGTCAAGGAAAAGAAGATACCTATAATCCAATGGGTTCCCTGTAACAACTCTATCCCTGTAACTGTATACAAGCCGGAAGGTTTGGAGCTGGAGTCAGACCGTGGATACGCTGAGCTAGGTATAACCAACTATAGAGTAGACGATAAACTCCAGTTTATTAGATACGGGTTCGTGAGAATTGACAGTAAGGATAACGACGAAGTAAAGGTGATTTTCGCGCATGAGTAAAGCTGACAGCAGTAAGTCATTCCTAGATAAATTCCTGAGGGGGATAGTGGCATCTATAGAAATAATCATTATATCACTACTAGTCCTAACACTCTTGATAGCCAGCATCAAAGTTACCGGTTATCTATACGAGTTTTTCAACTATGACGGTTTCGACAAACAGGTTTTCCTGGAAATCCTAGATGTCATACTCTTGTCCATACTAGCAGTTGACCTATTGAGAACACTTGTTGTTGCAGTGATCAAGAGAACACTGCCAATATCCATCGTTATAGAAGTAGCGTTACTGGCTGTTCTAAGAGAGCTCATAGCAATAGAGATAAGGAACCCCTCCAATGAGAGAATACTGGTCTACGGAGTAATTATACTGGTACTCGTGGCTTCTTGGCTGTCTATACAGTGGTTCCGAGTGAAGATAGAAGGGTCACCTATAAATAGTTGAAGAAGCGTATTGGCGCCGGGGGCGGGATTTGAACCCGCGCGGGCATGCGCCCACTGGCTCTCCAGGCCAGCCCCTTGGGCCGCTCGGGCACCCCGGCACTCCTATCATTAAACCCTTCTAGTTGAACAGGAAATATTAATTATTCGAGCCAGGTTCCCTCTTCTTCCACACACTAGGGTACACACCAGGCTTCATCACAACTCTCCTAGACTTTACTACCAACCCTTTCTCCATACTTCCAAGCTTATCAGAATCCACCAAAGCATTGCCAAGGCCTACAAGCTCTCCTTTAAGAGTCAGTAAAGCTACAGTATCCCCTTTCCTGAAGGGTTGGTATGCAGCAATTCCCGGAACAGCCAGATCCGCTCCATGAGCTATACTGTCTACAGCAGAATCCCTCACTAGGATCTTCGGTATGTGGCAGACAGACACTTCTACAGGCAGGATAATGTTACGCAACAACTCGTCAGACCCTTCTTCTCTAAGCTGGTAAAGGGCTTCAGAGATTTCCTGCAAACGGAAGAGTTTCTTGTCCTCCGTGAAAGGCCCTGTTCTTATTCTCCTGAGCTCCCTCATATGAGCCCCTACACCCAGGAGCAAGCCGGCGTCGTGGCATATTTTCCTCATGTAAGTACCAGCTTCACTATCTATGATCAGTAACGCATACTTCCCAGTATACTCGAGTAGTTCTATCTTGTTAACCTTCTTAACCCGGACGGCCCGCTTGACAGAGCTCCTTAGGGGAGGCCTCTGATAGATTTCTCCTTGAAGCATGTTTAGCACGCGACGCAGATCCTCCTCTGGTACAGGTGAATGTAACTGCATTACACATACATACGTCTTAGACGAGTGGATAATATTTCCTAGTACCTTAGTAGCGCTGGATAGAGCTACTGGTAGAACACCGGTCACCTTAGGGTTTCCCCGGAGCCGCCCTCAGGCAAACCCCTCAAGGGTACCCCCGTGACCGGCCTTCTTTAACCCGAACATTCTTTTTATCCAAGCCACTACTTCGTGACTAGTAGGGCCGGGAGGCTTATCGAGGTTAATCACTCCTAGATCAAGCAGTTCCTCCAGGCTTCTCTCACTAGGTATCTTGCCATAAGAGTAGTCTGTTTCTTCGTCCCTTACAATAATCCACTCCCGTTTATCCCCGCAGAACTCCGATATTTCCTTGATAAATTCCCATCCAGGTCCTCTCAACCTATAATCCACCTTCTAGCACGTTTTCTAGTATAGTAGCTGGTGGATGATAAAATTAGCGTAGGGGCAACAAAGAATCGTACAGGATTCTATTGTTTTAAAGTGGGTATTGCCCTTAAACTATTTTAATTTCGGGTTTCACCGGCTGTTTCATGTACTCGGTTAACCCTGCTTCTTCCAGTGCTTTCAGAACTTCATCGTCACTGCTACCCTTCTCTATTTCCACCTTCTTATCCGTCGGTTCTATGTGATCCACGTTAGCTTTCCTTCTCTTAACACCGGTAAGCCCCTTCGGGCCTGTTACTAATACAAAGTTCTCATCTATTATGTCTACAATAACGCATTTCCTACCGGCTTCTCTGCCTCTTACCTTAATACATATTCTCCCAACTTCAATGGCCGCCATGACCATCACCCACTTATATCCGGCCTTATGGGTTTCCAGGTTCTCCCAATTTAAATTTTCCAAGCACTTCCAGTGTAGCTTCCTTGATTAGCGAGTAAACAGTATTTATTCCAAGTTTACCCGTGTTAATAACGAGGTCAAACCTACTGTATATGTTTATATCCACTCCGTAAAGAGACAGGAACCTAAGATACTGGCTCTCCTCCCTGGCTATAGTCTCGCGTGCCACGTCAAGCAAGCTCCTTGACTCCCGTTCTACAATCCTCCTAACCCTAGTGTCTAGAGGCGCGTTGATATAGATAGACAGGTCAGCTACATCAGCCAGTACGAAAGCAGATAAATGCCCCTCTATTACCCCTCCACCGCTCAATGCTCTTTCGAGGGTTGTCCTGTCTATGAGAATGTCTATTGAGGAATTTTTCTCGGCTAACTGGCTGAGCTCGATCAGACTCACTCCCTTCGACCTAGCTATTTCCCTAAAAATCTTTCCGGCCGAGTGATAGGGGAGGGAGAAATCGACTGATAATCTTTTAGCATAGGTTGTTTTCCCGCTTCCAGGAGGCCCGCTTATAACAATTACTGGATTCCGGCTTCTTCCCTTATTTTCATCCTCAATAAGTTCGCTAGGCATTCGTGGCAAATGTAACCACCGTAAGGTCTCTCCGGCCTTTTCTTTGTTTTAGACAGCCTCCTTAAAACTGGAACCCTAAGCCTTGGAACACCCCTTAGGGGTCTACCGCAAATAGCACAACGCGCGATCCCCGGTTTCCTCTTCTCGTAGTGTACTACAGTCCTTCCTCCAGGTGTTCTTGTCTTTATTTTCCTAAAGCTACCCGTTCTCTGTGCCGGTCTAGGCATGGGTTTTCACCCCTACCTAACCGGTTATACCTGGTTTGACATAATAGGGCCTAGGGGTCTTTATTTAAATTATTAGGTCTTTCCTGAACAGTACAAGCGCATAGATGTATCCCAAGAAATGAACAAACACACTCGGAACATAGTACATTCCGTTGCTTACTATAGTAGCTCCCGGTACAACTACTGGGCTCGCAACGGTGGTTCCAACGGTTATTATAATAATTATAGATGAAACGGAGTAAGCTATTATTAATAGGATCATCTTCTTAAGGCTCGACATCAATAGAAAGTTCCTGGCACGCTTATAGTCACGGTACATAGCTCTTAATTTCTTCTTTAGCCTCGGCCTCGACGCAGCCTCATTCACAGCTTCCCTGTACTCGTTGACTATTTCAATCGCTCTTTTCACATCTTCTTCTTTTACGAAAACCCTGGAGAAAAGCACTGCTATCCAAGCGAAAACAATGGCGGTTAGGAAAACAACGAGAGAGATCATGGCAGAGAACCTTGGGATGCTAAATATTTAGCAATAGCTCTATTATCCTGTTTGCCGCTTGTCCCGGATTGCCTTCTGGGTTTTCAACTAGGGCTACGGCTGACCCGTAGAATACTGCGCTCGCAACCGCTGAGTATCTGGCAAAGTCTCTGAGTTCTCTGATTGCTTCAGGGCCCCCGAAGTCGCTTCTCTTCCTTGTAGTGTCTCTCAACTGTCTCTGGTGTATTACATCGGGATCAGCTTCTATTAAGACGATTAGATCGGGTTTGAATACGTCTATTACATGCTTTGGAAGACCGGGCCAGTAGCCTACTATCGTCTTCACTACACTATGAGTGTCCACGATGAGGAACCCGTTTTCACC
>JALUZI010000093.1 GCA_027012045.1 Desulfurococcales archaeon | reverse complement strand
TTGGTTAGGGAGGTGATGAAGTCGGCTCCAGTCACTATAAGACAGAGTGAGTCCATTAAAGATGCCTATGATAGGATGAAAAGTTTGAATATACGGCACTTACCTGTTGTCAATGAACAGGGGACTCTAGTTGGCGTGGTATCGATGAGGGATATTCTTCTCTATGTCTGCAAACCCGCTATCCCAGCTTCCCAGTGAGCCTGTTTCGGTACTCTTTTATGGGAGAAATATCTGTTGGATCTAGACCCCTCTCGTTGGCTAGATAGACGCTTGCTAGTCCAAATATCCATGATCCCATGAGAAGTTTTTCAATCATATTATCCCCCGGTATATTTACAGGCAGGTATCGAAGCTTGTATGCCTCCAAGTATGAGTTGAGTATAGTACTGCAAGGTTCCTCGTTTACGTTTAATACCAATGTTAACCTGTCCTCGCCTGTGACGTTATAGCCTACTATTAAATTATGGCCAGCGTCCGGGACTTCCTCGGCTATTGACACCATCTTAGAGTTTTCGGCGAGCTCCTGCCTTGCTCTCAGAGCTAAGGGATAATATTTCCTACAGCCCACTATGATAGGGCCTTTAAACAAGCTAGAGCAGGCGTGGGAGCTTACTGCCTTAGAAACCTTTCTTGCTTCCTCGAGTACTTTGGCCTTGCTGGCATCCATGGCTCTCGGCAGATTAGTCAGAATGTCTTTACTGATACTTGCTACTCCCCATTCAACGAGGGCTTTTACGGCGGCGATGAACAGGTATGGAAGCGATGCTCGTGGAGGGTAGCCTGGAGGTATTTTAACTATGTTTCCCCCTCCAAGAAGCCTCACTAGCTCTCCACCGCTGGTTACCCCCTTTACAGTGGCTCCATGCTTCAATGCTTTCTTTACACTGCCTAGTGTCTCCGGCGTGTTTCCAGAGTAGCTAACTGCCAGGACAAGTGTAGACTGGTCTAACAGTCCTATCGGTATTTCTATGTCTTTAACAGGTATAACGGGCAGTGTGAATCTGTATTCGTAGGGAAGGTTGCCCAGATAACTGCCTACTATCCCTGAGCCTCCTACCCCGGTTACTATCAACTTGGAATACTTGTCAATACTGCCTATTCTGGGAACGGGCAGGTCTAGCGTTTCTGTCACTTGTCTAGGCCAAGTATTATACAAGTCTAACAGTAGTCATCACCTATTCATGTTATTTATAGGGTAACCCTGTTTTTATATGTCCAAATAGCGTGATAAATGTTGGAAGGAACCGTTTTAGTGGCAAACGATGACGGGGTAAAGGCTGAGGGTCTATGGTTTCTAGTCGGTTTGCTTGACAGCATGGGGTACAACGTGTTCATAGCCACTACCAGTAAACCGTACAGCGGGGCGGGCAAGTCTATTACGTGGAGGTTTAAAGCTAGGGTAGAGGATTTAGATGGGTTTAAAGGAGTTGTTGTTGACGCCACTCCTTCTACAGCCGTTTTATTTGCGTTGAAAAAACTGAAGGTAGCGCCGGACTTCATTATTACAGGGATCAACCACGGGGCTAATCTGGGCATAGAGGATATTCATACTTCAGGAACGTTTGGAGCTGCGCTTGAGGGAGTATTGCAGGGATTTCCTTCTATGGCTATATCGAAGTTCCTCTCAGGGAATACTGAGAGAATAGTCTTTACGAGAGAGGATGAAAGGTTTCTTAAAAGCTTAATTGAAAACTTTTCACTCGTGGTAAACAATGAAGACTCTATGAGATGTATGCCTTTGAATGTTAACTTACCAGTGGGTCGGCCGAGGGGTGTCGCGGTTACTAGGCTTTCCATGAAAACGTATGATCACGTCGAGTTCGTCGAGGAAGCCGGGGTGTATAGTATTTCTAGGAACACTCCTGGATTCTATGACAACGGGTTAGAGGATTGCAATGACATATGGGCGGTCTACAATTCATATATCTCCGTTACACCGGTGTGTATCGAATGCCTTGCCACCGGGAAGCCTGGTTGCTTCGGAGAATGTGGATTGAAAATACTTGCAGAGGGGTTCGCCGATGGAGTATACTGCCTGTGATTATCCTATAAGTAAAGCTATCAGCATAGCTAGGAGATACCCTTTATGCGACCGTTGCATGGGGAGGATGTTCGCGAGACTAGGACTAGGGTTAGAGAACAGGGAGAGAGGCCGTGCCCTAAAGACCACTATAGTAATGTGTCTCCACGAGAGAATCGCTAAAGGCGATAAGCAGGCCCAAAAGCTTTTCAGGGAGATAGCGCCAAATCTTGGAGAGCCAGCCCGTGGTCTGTACAAGAAACTTTTCAACGAGGATTTTGAGGAGAAGACATGTGTGGTTTGCAGTAATTCCCTAGATAAGGTTATACCCCGAGCCGCGGCTGAGGCGTTTAACGCGTTGAGGAAATGGGATATACAGAGGTTTATTGTAGGTGCACGTGTACCGTTTAAAACTATGACAACCGAGGAGAGGATAAAGACAGAGTTCGGCTTGGTTCACTCTGAGAGCATTAGGAACGAGGTTAAAAGGGAGATTGGGAAAAAACTCCAGGAGTACGGGCTTACCGTTGACTTCGAAAACCCTGAAGGAGTTGTATTGATCGAACTGTGGAAGCCTAGTATTAAAATCCAAGTAAACCCAGTCTTCTTCAAGGGGCGCTACTGGAAGCTTGGGAGAAATATCAGTCAGTCATACTGGCCCACCAGATGGGGCGT
>JALUZI010000092.1 GCA_027012045.1 Desulfurococcales archaeon | reverse complement strand
GATATAGGTGTAGACCAGTACTACATAAGCGTCGACATGGACCACCTAGACCAGTCATACGCCCCTGGAGTAAACGCCTCCAACCCACTAGGCATGAGCCCGAGGGAAACCCTCCTGTTACTAGAGCATGCGGTTAGAAAGCTAAACCCTGTTGGGATAGACTTCACGGAAGTGTCGCCACTGGTCGATGTAGCAGACTCGACCAGCCGGCTGGCAGCCAGTCTAATCGCCCATTCAATACACTTCATTTGCACCGGGGTAACACGACAATGAATGTAGACCTAGTCATACACAGTATAAGGGAACTAGTTACATTCGCTGAAGCCAAGCCCGGGAAAGCCACAGAGGAGAGTGCAGGCATACTGTACGATGCTGCTGTAGCAGTGGATAAAGGAGTAATAATAGACTACGGGCCCAACGATGAAATACTACGGAAATACAAGGCTAAAAGGGAGATAGACGCCTCCGGCAAGCTCGTCACTCCAGGACTCATAGATACACATACCCATATGGTATTCGCCGGTAGCAGGGAGGATGAGTTCGAGTACAAAATAATGGGCCTGCCATACGAGGAAATACTCTCGCGTGGAGGCGGGATATACAGGACAGTAGAAGCCACTAGAAAAGCAAGCATAGAGGAATTGGTGACCAGAGCCCTGGATGTACTGGGTGAAATGATCCAGTACGGTGCCACGGTGGTAGAGGTCAAGGGGGGCTATGGGTTGGACTCGGAGGGTGAGCTGAAGCTGATGGAGGCAGCCAAACGCGCCTCCGCTCTAACCCCCGTCCACCTTGTTTTAACCATGCAGGCACACGTGGTTCCCAGGGAATACAAGGGCAGGAGAAGGGAGTATATTGACTACTATATAAATAGCATACTAGCAGAGGCTGCTAAGCGGAAACTAGCCAGGTACTCCGATGTTTTCTGCGATAAAGGAGCCTTCACGCCGGAGGAGACCCGGTACATACTAGAGGAAAGCCTCCGCCTCGGGCTCAGGCTGAGGATACACGCTGACCAGTTATCCTATATAGGATGCAGCGACCTGGCACGGGATCTTCCAATAGACGCTATGGACCACCTCGACTATCTACCAGGGGAGAACATTAGGTTGCTGGCTGAGAAAGGTGTAGCCGCAGGGCTGACACCTACGTCGGAGATGGCCATGTTCTCGCCTAGAACTCCGCCTGTGAGGGAATTGATCGAGAACAATGTCCCCATAGCACTTGGAACAGACTATAACCCGAACAATATGACTCCCAACATACAGCACGCCATGGACCTCGCCACGTACAAGTATAGGATAACTCCCCTGGAGGCTCTGGCCGCCGCGACCGTTAATGCTGCCCACAGCTTGAGACTAGAGGATAGGGGGAGGATCGCCCGTGGCTACAGGGCGGACATTGTAGTATGGCGTGTCCCGAATCATAGGTGGATAGGGTATCTCTGGGGTGTCAATAAAGCTGAAACAGTAGTTATAGGAGGAGAAAAAGTGTGGAGTAAACCTTAGCTCCCACCGCGCTTCTTTTCCACATAATCGATGTATGGGAGCTTCAGGCCTTTCTCCCTCGCTATCCTGATCGACTTCTCGTACCCAGCGTTTGCATGCCTCATTATACCGCTCCCAGGGTCGGTGGTGAAGACCCTCTCAGCCCTAACGTCCATCTCCCTGGAACCGTCGAGTACCACGCTCAGCCCGGCGTGTATACTATACCCGATGCCCACTCCTCCACCGTGGTGTATGGCGACCCACGTGGCTCCAGCTACCGCGTTCAGCAGAGCGTTAAGCAAAGGCCAGTCCGCTATGGCGTCGCTACCATCCTTCATTCCCTCTGTCTCCCTGTAGGGGCTGGCCACGCTCCCACTGTCCAAGTGGTCCCTTCCAACCCATATTGGCCCGGATAGCTCTCCGTTTCTAACCATGTTATTCACTATCTTTGCCCACCTGCTCCTCTCGCCGTAGCCGAGCCAGCAGACCCGTGCAGGTAGTCCCTGGAACTTCACGTGCTTCCTAGCCTTCTCTATCCACCTGACGAGCTCCTTGTTGTAGCTGAACTCGCTTAGGATCATGTCGTCAATCTTATAGATGTCCCCTGGGTCTCCGACCAGGCTCGTCCACCTGAACGGGCCCCTGCCCTCCTCGAACAGCGGCCTGATATACGCGACGACGAATCCTGGGTATTCGAAGGCATCCTTGAACCCTGCGTCGTAGGCTCGTTTCCTGATATTGTTCCCATACTCGAACGCTATACTGCCACGCCGCTTCATCTCCACTATAGCCTCGACCTGGCGCCGCATACTCTCCATGCTTAGCTTAGTGTACTTCTCTGGGTCCTTCTCCCTGAGCTCTGCAGCCTCCTCGACAGTGTAACCTGCAGGAACGTAGGATAAGGGGTCATGCGCGGGTGTCTGGTCTGTAACTATGTCAGGTATTACACCCATCTTCACTAGTTCAGGGTAGACCTCCGCGGCGTTCCCCAGGAGCCCAATGCTGAGGGGCTCACGTTTCTCCCTGGCTTTCAAGGCCATGTCTAAAGCCTTGTCTAGGCTGTCAGTCCAAGTGTCCAGTTGCTCCAGCTTGAGCCTCCTCTCAATCATCCTCTTATCCACTTCAACATCAATTACAACACCACCGTTCATAGTCACGGCAAGCGGCTGGGCACCGCCCATCTCCCCGAGGCCGGCTGTAAGGACGAACTTACCTTCCAGACTCCCGTTATAATGGGTTTTCGCCACAGCGGCGAACGTCTCGTATGTGCCTTGGAGTATCCCCTGCGTCCCAATATAGTTCCAGCTCCCCGCGGTCATCTGGCCGTACATTATGAGCCCCTTAGCCTCGAGCTCCCTGAAGTACTCCCAGGTAGCCCACTTCGGGACCAGGTTACTGTTAGCGATGAGAACCCGGGGCGAGTGCTTGTGTGTCTTGAAAACACCCGCGGCCCTACCGCTCTGGACAACTAGTGTCTCATCCTCCTCTAGGCCGAGGAGCGCCTCAACTATAGCCTCGAAGTCATCCCAGCTCCTCGCAGCCCTGCCGGTGCCTCCGTATACTATGAGGTTCTTAGGGTCCTTGGCTACCATAGGGTCTAGGACGTTGAAGAGCATTCTTAGGGCTCCTTCTATCTGCCAGTTCGCGGTGTGGAGCTCTGGCCCTGTTATAACATGCACAGTCCTTGTCTCCGGGTCGTAGTATCCTTGGGAGATAATGTCTTCTAGAGTATACTTGGGCAAGAAAATTTCACCGGTTAGGATTAGTGTGGAATGGAGAATATATTTTTGTTCCCATAATAATTTAGGGAGGAGGCTACTTTCTCTCACCGCGTAAAGCTAGGCAAATAGTGTCACTCGTCAACTCGTCTAGGACTAAGAGAATATCCTCTATTCTAACAGCCAGATCAGGGTATTCCCCCTTGGCCTGCTCTACTAGCCTACTGAGTTTACCTCTCATCTGCTGGTACAGGTGAATCCTCTTCAGGCTTTCCGACAGGTAGCTACCGACTGCTTCCCTGAAAGCTATCACAAGCTTGTCTATCAGGTTCCAGGCTTCCTTATCCCCATGGTACCTGGCCGCGCTCTCCGCTAGCCCCGCCATCATCCGCGGCAGGACTCCTAGGAGGGATGTAGCTGAGTGCCTTGACATTTTCTCTCCTTCCCTAGCTGTTTTCTGCGAGCAGATCTTGTTTATCGATAGTCTATACGTGTTGTGCAGCTTCTCTATGTCTCCTAGTATTCTACTAATTGTTTCCCGGGGGACTATTCCAGTTTCATGTGCTTCCCTGATAGCCTCTACCAGGTTATGGTACTCGACGAACATTCTCCGGAGGAACTTCTGAGGGTCGTCCTCCTCGTCCTCCTTGAACTCGATTACCACTGTATTGTACTCTTCCCTTATGCTGGATACGAAGGGTAGGCCTTCAACCGCTCTTATTATCTCGTCGGGCTTCTGGTAGCTTGCCGCATACTCTATTCTGAGCGACTGATACCCGTTTAGGTAGGCGCACTTGGCGGCCTTCTCTATCCCGACTTCCCTCAGGTTCCTTGTTAGCTTTGATGTGACTTCCTCGTATATGCAGGGCTTCTTATCGCTTCCAGGGACTATTTTGAGGTGGCCTCCCTCGTCCACCATGTATATGGGGTCACCTGGTCTGAGGTTGTTCTTTCTGGCCCAGTTCTTGGGTAGTGTGACTACGAGGCTACTGCTTCCGAGCCTTTGGATTTTCCTTGTTTCGACAACGAGTGTCAAGGCTCTTCCCGGTTAATGATTGTCTGGCGCGGGATATAAAAGTTTAACTCGTGTTAAATATCTATTAACTACATTAATTAGAAGCTCCTCCAACCACCACATCCAGAATACCCGGCAATAGATACACCCGGAGAACCGCCCTCAACCCTCCCAATAACACCACAGAACCAGCCGCCACTCATACCCCTACACCAATCCAAAAAAGACTCAAGACACCCCGGGCGAACAGTCATAAACAAATTGTAATCCTCCCCAACACTAAGCCTCGGCCAATCTCCGCCGACAACTCTAACCGCTTCACCATCAAAAACAACCCTGTCAACAACCAGCCTAACACTGGAAGCCACACCTATACTCCGGAGCGAATAATAAAAACCATCACTGTTATCTATCACAGCCGAAACACATTGATGAGAAACCACACGCGGAACCCAACTGGGAACAACAGGCCGGACACTCCACCTCTTAACCCGGGGGAACTCATCAATATTCAAGCCCTCACTATACACTATATAAGCCGCACTCCCAAGCCCAGCCTCACCAACCTGGACAACAGCATCCCCCGGCCTAGCGCCCTCCCTACTAATTAACCTGCCAGATAAACTCTTACCCAAAACGAAAACATCAATCCACTTATCACCCTTACACTTGTTAGTATCACCTCCGACCAGCCGTCCACCATAAAACTCCACAGCATCTATAACGCCGCTCATAAGATCCCGGGCTTCACCTTCACCATTCGCCCCTATCGATACGAGATAGAACACTGGAACACCACCGCTCGCATAGACGTCCGAAACAGCCGAGGTAACAGCCTTCCAGCCGAGATCCTTGAGGGTCATCCAAGGATATAGTGCCTCACTGGCTGAATAACCGTCAACCTTAAGTATGAGCCCTCCTTCGCTGAAAGCATCGGCGTTGGGCACTCCAAGCCTATCGACGAGCCACTCTGCGAACTCGTGTTCCCCCAATACCCGGTACCTCCATGACTACTTAGAATTGTAGCTCCAGTGTTAAATCATGTTTCGAAGGCCACCTACAAGAGGGATCCACGTGGAGGAACTGGGGATCCATGTGGGGCGTCGATGAGTTAAGTACCGAAAGCCACAGATACCCATAGGCCCAGCTTACGCTGGGCACTAAATACAGATGTGAAAAACATGAATACAAACAAGAAACTGGGAGCAGCAGTTCCTCTGTTACTGCTAGCCGTACTCGCGGTCGGCATGTTCGGGGGAGCCATGGCTCTCTGGTGGGAAAGACTCAACGTGAACGTAAACGTTAACACGGGAACCCTAGACGCCCAGTTGAGCGTCGAAGGATCCGGTGATAACGAGGAAGCCCTAGCTGTACAGGCAGGAGAACCAGATCCAACTGTTAAGGACGTGTCAAACATAACTTGCACACTAGCCGACGACGCTAATAGTATTGACATCGTAATAAACAACGCGTACCCCGGAGTCACGTATTACTGCAATATAAACCTAGAGAACACAGGTACAATACCCTTCAAAGTATACGGTACACCTACACTCGAAGGTAACATTACTACAGTAATGACTAGTGACAGCGGATTCCAGAACGGGACAATAGTCAACGGGTTACAGATGCATCCTGGAGACGTTGTATATGATACATTAGCTATAACGCTAACCAACAGTGCACAAGAGAACTCGGTGTACACGGGCCACCTGAACATAACGGTAGAACAGTGGAACGAGTTCCCGACAGCGCCGCCAAGCTAACGAAGCAGGTGGTAAGATAAGTAGCGCACGCCTGGTCGAGCATTGCTCGACGGGCGGTTTTATAGTTTAAACCAGGTGAAAAGTAGAAATGAACAGTAACAGGAAAGCAGTGTTGCCTATCGGTTTACCTCTAATGCTAGCCCTAGTAATAGCCTCAATAGCCGGCGCATCAGCATTATGGTACAAAACAATGGATACAAACATAACAGTCCACAGCGGAGAACTCGACTGGGAGTTCAGGAACAACACAGTATTCACATCCGACCCATGCACCGACAACATGAACAACAGCATAACATGGCCAGACTCAAACGCGTTCCCCCCAGACTTCGACGTGGTCATAGCACCTGAAGGGAAAGACGTCGGATGCACAGGACTAGGACTAATTGACAGCGACGGAGACGGCGACTACGACACTCTAAACGTGACATTAAACAACGTATACCCGTACTACGCTACTGAAGTAGACTTCAGAGTATGGAACATAGGAACAATACCCCTGAAAATATGGAGGATACAAGTCATACTCGACAATGGAACAATATACGAGTACACAGAAGCAAACCCCAACGAGGTTGAGCACGAAGGACTATACTTAGACCTCAATGGAGACGGTAACTACGACGTAATAATGCTATGGGGAGACAACTTCGGAAACCAGCTAGAGACAGGCCAGAACGCAGACATAAGCCTACACGTAATAGTACTGCAGACAGCCCCACAGGGAGCTAACCTACACTTCATGATAGGCCTAGACGCTGTCCAGTGGAACGAGTACAGCAGTGTCGTGCCGCAGCAAGGGCCATAAAGCTAGCAAATAGAGGTTCCAAAAATGAAATCTTTTTTCCATAAAACAATAGTTTTCTCAACCCAGATAGGGATAATCCTGTTTGCTTCACTACTAGTTTTAACCCTAGTACCCGGAGCCTCAAGCCTCTGGTACGAAAATGTAAACACCCACATCACAGTTAAAACAGGCGAGTGGAGCCACCCGCGCTCGAAAGGATACTGGTGCAACCAGCTGGCAGGAGCATTATGCAGCTGCCACAGACACAATGGTAATAGTCTATCATTAAGTGTACTCGCAGGCTACTTGAGAACCATAGACAACAAATCCACAGTATTCACATTCAACGGAACAGACAGGCAGAACATAATTACCGCGATGTCCCAGCTAGGATGCTGTCACAACGGATGCATGTGGAGCCACAACTCAATGGAGTACAAGCTTAAAGCACAGCTCCTAGCAGTATGGCTGAACACAGTCTCAGGATACGGAGAAGGCTACTATGTTGACCTGGGAAACACAACAAAGCTAACTGGTTGGGATATAATAAACCTAGCAGAAACCGCTCTTACAACCAATAACGTAGGCAGCTACGAGTCTCTGAAGGATCTATGTGAAACCTATAACACGCAGTGGGACTAAAAGTGGAGGAGCCAACGATATCACGGGAAGGTCAAAGTAGAACCCTTTTATTTAAGGACAACATGCTTAGAGCCCCTATACTATTTCTAGCGATTCTCTTCTACCCGCTACAGTCATTCATAATACCAACGCTTCTGCCAACATGGCTAGTTCAGCCTGGAACAATAATTGTATGGCTACTACTCGGAGTTCTTTCCGGATACGATATTAGGCGAAACAGGGCTAGAACAACAGCCTCTCAACATACCATGCATCCGTCTATCGGTATTGTTTACGGGCTAGTGTTCCTATCACTATACTACACCCTAGGCATGTATATAGGTGGGTTAGGCAGGAACCCGCTTGGCTATGCGCCGATACTGGTAGCCCTGAATACTCTATGGGCTCTTAGCATAGGTTTTGGAGCCGAAATGTTCAGATCTCTACTGCTACGTTCCACTAGGAGGAAAATGCTCGTAATAGCTACTACATCAATAGTATACACTGCGTCGATGATACCATTAATGAGTATGCCAGGCCTAGAGCTTTCCCATGAAGCCGTGCGTGTAGTTGGGATGAAGTTTCCGGTCTTCCTAGTATTCCTCCTAGCCGGAATACTCAACTATGCACTTAACCCTCTAGTGGCAATAGCTTTCCTGTCGACAGTCCAGCTAGCTGGAACAGTATTCCCAGTGCTCCCGAATACAAATTGGATAGAAGCCTCTTTCACAGCAGTTATATCAGTCACTATAGTTTACATGCTCGCGTCGAGAAGCGCTCCTAACCCGGGTGACAGGCTAGCACGGTCTGACTATACCAAACTATTCATGGGTTTTATTATCGTTACGCTCGTCTGGCTTGGTAACGGAATGCTGGGATACCAGGCGGTTGTTATCACTAGCGGAAGTATGAGGCCAGGTATAGATGTCGGTGATTTGGCCATTGTTAAAACAAGGGATTACAGCTACAGTAAAGGCACAGTCATACTATTCAAGCTGAACGGTGGATATGTGCTCCACAGGATTCATGATATATCAAACGTTAATGGTTCAACAGTTATCCATACAAAGGGGGATAATAATGATGACATTGACCCCTGGACTGTAAGTCCAGGTATGATTGTGGGTGACATGGTTTTCAAGGTGCCTAAGATCGGCTGGCTTACAATATGGGTTAAACAGGTGGTGAACGGTTAGCTTGAAGCATCCATACGTTTCTGTCTTTTTATATAGATACTTGTACCATACGTATACTGCATTTATTATGTCTAAATGCATACAAGTTAATACATATATGGAGGAATGTTTATTTTGAAAATAAAACTAAACACGTCCACACTCATAATTATAGCCCTGATGGCAACGGCTATTACACTGCAATCTATTGTAGTTCAGGCAGCGGAGATCGGCATCGATGATCTCGTCAGGGTTGATGTTAGAACCTACCCGGAAAACCTGCCCGTTATAGTTGACGGCATAATCTACACACCAATCCAAACAGGGCCTAACGTGTTCTACTGGGAGAAAGGAAGCAGTCACACCATAAGCATAATAGACACTACATACTACACAGAGCCGGGTGCAAGACTGGTATTCGATAAATGGAACACAGGAGACCGTGGAAGCCAGATCACTGTAACTGTCACGAAACCTGTTTCAATAATAGCTCTATACAATAAGCAGTACTTCATCGAAACAAGCTCACCATACGGCAGCCCGCAGGGCTCAGGATGGTACCCAGAGGGCACCAGGGTTAACATAACCGTCCAGAAAATCGTCGAAATATCACCTGGAACGAGGGCAGTATTCAAAGAATGGACTGCAGGAGTGACACCCGATAAAGCGAGTAACTTCGTATACCTTTTCAGCCCGATAACCATAAAGGCGGTATGGAATGTAGAGTACCTTCTTAAATTAACATCTAACATCCCTACAGGACTATCTGGAGAAGGCTGGTATCCAGCAGGGAAAATAGTCAGGATAGACGCCCAGCCAGTTATAGATATGGGCAACGACACTCAGTACAGGTTCGCGGGATGGAGCATAACAATGGGAAACCTAGTCCTCGAGAAACCGGACAATCGAAGGCAACTAATTCCCATAAATGGTCCAGTAGAACTGTATGCCAACTATGACAGGTACTATTCAGTTAAGATACTAAGCCCTTACGGCCTGAAAGGAGAAAGTAACACGTACTATCCAGAAG
>JALUZI010000091.1 GCA_027012045.1 Desulfurococcales archaeon | reverse complement strand
GACTCTAGCCCTGAATATGTTGGCAGGCGGGTTCCCGATGAAGCTTGCCACGAAAACGTTCCTCGGGTAACGGTACACCTCGTGGGGCGTGCCTTCCTGCTGTACTCTCCCATTGTGTATTACTACGATCTTGTCGGCCATTGCCAGAGCCTCGCTCTGGTCGTGCGTCACGTATATGGTGGTTATTCCGAGATCCCTCTGTAACCGTTTCAACTCGCTCCTAATCCTTATCCTTAGTATAGCGTCGATGTTGCTTAGAGGCTCGTCCAGGAGGAGGACCGCTGGCTCCTTGACGAGGGCCCTGGCCAATGCTACTCTCTGCTGCTGCCCGCCGCTCAGCTGAGCCGGGTACCTGTCTAGGAGGTGGTCTATGTTGAGCATGCGCGCTATCCGCTTGACCCTCTCCTCAATGAGGGATTTAGGCTTCTTGGCGAGCCTCAGGGGAAAGGCGATGTTGTCGAACACCTTCATGTGGGGGTAGAGGGCGTAGTTCTGGAATACAAGGCCTATGTTCCTCTCGTTGGGCCTGAGGCTGGTAACGTCTCTCTCGTCGAATAGTATCTTCCCCCTGGTCGGCTTATAGATTCCAGCTATGAGGTATAGTAGCGTGGTCTTACCGCTCCCGCTAGGGCCTAGTAGCGCTGTGAACTTGCCGTCAGGGATCTCGAGGCTCACGTTGTCGACTGCTACGACGCTCCCAAACTTCTTGGTTACATTGACAAGTGTCACCGTGACCACTACATTGTCACCCCTTGACCCCTCCACTCATAGTTTCCATTAGGAGTCTTTGAGTGAATACGAAGAATAGGATCGTGGGGAGCAAGTAGAGGGTCCCGGCCGCCGCTAGTATTGGGAGATAGCTTGACTCGAGGCTCCCCCCGGCTAGCTGGCCCTCTATGAAGGTGGCCAGCGTCTTAGCCTGGGGTGGTAGGAAGACCATGACGTAGATGAGGTCCTCCCAGCCAGCTAGGAAGGCGAATATGGCCACCGCGGCTATCCCGGGCTTCACCAGTGGTAGCATGGCGTGCCGGAGAGCGGTCCACCTGCTCCCCCCGTCTACTATGACAGCCCATTCCAGCTCCCAGGGGACCCTGTCGAAGAACCCTTTCAGTATCCAGATGCTCATTGGCAGCTCTAGGCTTGCACGGGCGAATATGACGAATACGAAGCTGTAGAGTAACCTGTGCTGGAGCGAGACGTACTTTACGAGCGTGTAGTAGTAGAGCGTGTAGACTCCTACTATGAGGGCCACGCCTGGGAAGGCGTGGAGTAGTAGGAGTAGCTTGAGGGTCCCCATCCTCCACCTATACTTCATCCTCGAGTATGCATAGGCACTAGTAATGCTCCCAGCTAGCACTACCAGTGCTACTCCAGCTGCTACTATGATGGTGTTCCCTATCATCCACAGTATCTGGCTCGTAGTATAGATCCTAGCCCTCGTCGTGCTAAGCTCTCCGCGGAAGAAGGCGATCCAGTTGTCAATTGTGAAGTGGAAGTGGACCCATGGGTTGGAGACTATCGTGTCGGCGAAGCTTGTGAGGATGAGGGTCGTGTAGGCTAGTATTAGGGGTATGCTCGCGAGTAGGAGGAGGCTGACTATGAGGACGGCCTCCATTCCAGTGGCTAAAGGCTCCTCGAGCTCTGTCCTAGCCATCACAGGTCACCCTTGGGCTCTGGGGTGGTCTGGGAGAACCTCATGATGCGGAGGGTTACGAGGCCAAGTAGAACGCCTATTATTACGAGGACTACTGCGGCTGCGGCTGCTAGGCCCTGGTTCTTAACGTCGCCGAAGGCCTCGTTGAACACGAATAACGCCCAGGTGGTGCCGTGCCACTTGTCCACTATTCTCCAGTCGACGAGTACGAAGAGGTGTGTGTAGCTTGTGACTAGGCTCAATAGCTGCCATACTGTAACGAATACGAGGTGCCACCGGGTCATCGGCACTAGTATGTGACGGATTATCTGCCAGGTAGAGGCGCCGTCGACCTTCGCGGCGGTGATTAGCTCCGGCGGGATGCTCCTGAAGGCGCTGTAGAATATTATCATGCCGTAGCTTACCCCGACTAGGCCGTTAACGAATACTATGATCGCCCACGCGCTCCATGGTAGTAGGCGCGGGTCCGTGCCCCAGAAGTATGGCTTGTCTATGAGTCCTAGGTGTAGTAGGAAGGCGTTGAGGGTCCCCTGAGGGCTACCGTAGAAGAAGTAGTACCAGATGAGCCCGAAGACTGCTAGCGGCGTCATCCTGGGTAGTAGCCATAGGAGGCGGAAGGTGAGGCTCACCTTTTCCTCTATTATATAGGTGGCTATTGCTAGCAAGAGTCCCCCGAGCACGTTTACTATCAGGGTGAACACTACGAATACTACCGTGGTCTTCAACACGAGTATTCCGTCGGGGTCATGTGTTATGAAGTAGAAGAGGTCCCGGTAGTTCTCCAGGCCTATGTACTTTGAGAGGAGTGTGATCCTCCAGTTTCTTAGGGGGGTGAAGCTTACCCAGGTTGTGATAGCTAGTGGGAGGATGTAGAAGACTATTATGAGTAGTAGGGCTGGTAGTAGAAAAAACAGGGGATTGTTGAGGGTTCTGGGGGCCCTCAACTCCTTACTGCCCCTTGCCTCGTACCGCTAGCCACGCCGCTATTATGATTATTATTACAACTATTGCGCCTATGATTAGGCCGGTGTGGCCTCCTCCCTTCTTGCCAGTTGTGGTCTGGGCCTGTGCTGGGCTGGTAGCCGTGGTTCCCTGTGTTCCCG
>JALUZI010000090.1 GCA_027012045.1 Desulfurococcales archaeon | reverse complement strand
CTTCATATACGAATCGAACAGCACTACCAGTGTCCCATGGGGGTGTTGGCTGGCTGTGGAAACCGAGGTAAGATGCGAATGCCCTCATCCTAAGAGTGATAGTGCTAGGTGAGTCCCCGGGGATTGATGAATGCCAGAAGACAGGTCTGTTGCCTAGGTATCTTGTGACATAGTAGGATACTAGGCTAGTCTTGCCTATTCCAGGCGGTCCCCAGACGTGTATTACTGGTTTATTGGTACTAGCTAGTCTCGACAGTTCTTCTTCTCTCCCTACTATTTTTCCATGGGGTGGAGGTGAAACCGGCTGTAGCGGAACAACACTGTGTTTTTCTGTGCCTATGACGAGGTTGACCTTGCCGCCTGATATGCTTATATTGATATCGGTCGTTGAGAGCCTGTAGAATCTGACGTTTTTACCGGAGATCCTGCCCCAGTAACCCTCTACCAGCCCTGCTCTCTCAAGCCTCCTAAGCCTCCTCGAGACATCGCTCTCCTCTATACCTGTGAGCATTGATATTTCCCTTGGATAGGAGTCCCCGCTGGACAGGACAGACAGGATCCTTAGGTTTGCATCGCTACTTAGGAGCCTTGCTATTTCCGATAATCTACCTGTCTCCCTCTTCTCCAAAGGCAATACTGGCTTATACCTCTTTCCTGGATAGTATTACACGGTGGGTTTACAGGCCCACCAGTCCCCGGGATAAAATATCTCTAGCCCCGGGATATATATGTTAGATGGGCTTTAACACGACTACTCCCTGAGCCCTATAATCCTTTGTGACAGGTATGAAACCTATTTCTGATAGGCGGCTCATCGTTATGCTCATCAGCCTCACGCCGCGGGTTCTCTTGGGATAGCCTGTGTAATGGAAGAGCAGTCCCCCAGGCTTCAGCACCCTCAGTAGTTCCTTGTAGAACTCGGCTCCGTAGAGGTCTCCCGTCTTCTTGGTGAGCCTCGGGGGGTCATGGATTATCTCGTCGAAGCTGTCGTCGGGGAACACCTTTATGACCTCGAGTATGTCTCCTCGAATAATAGTAACGTTGTCATCTGCTAGTCCTCTGCTGTAGGGGTTGTGCCTCGCTATCCATATAACGTCGGGGTCGATCTCCACTGTAACTACTCTGGCACCCCTCTTGAGGCTTTCCAGCGCCGTGTAGCCTAGGCCCATGCATGTGTCTAGGACTACATGTCCTTTCTTGACCTTGGCTGCTTCAACTTTGAGCCACGCGTCTCTTAGGGGTGATATGCCTTTGACTCTGTGCATGTGTATACCGTTTATATCCAGGGTGTACTGGATCTCGGGTCTAATGGCTACCAGTGCCTTGTACCCGTTCTCCCTTCTCTCAACCCTATACAGATCCCGTGTCTCCTGGTTGTAGAAGTAAACTGTCCTGGAATCCTTTATTTCCTCGACTACTTTCGGGGTAAGCAGGGGTATCTCATCTATGTATTTCTCAACGTTGAACCTGTCGACCGCTATTCCCCTGTATGGGTTGAACTTGACTACCTCGTACGCCAATACTTCAACGCCTCTCCTCCAAGTGTTTCCTCGCCCGCTCGATTATCTCCGGGAATGTTATCTTGTTATACGTAGTGATATCGTCTATCCTCGTCTTTAATAAGTGTCTAAGCTTCTTGGTGTTATACCTGTGGTCGAGGAGGAAGTATACTGCCCGGTCTTCCCTGCTCCTAATCGCTCTGCCTAGTGCCTGCCTGACCTTTATTGCCGCGCTGATCCTATAGGCGTATTCCCTCGCTTTCCTCCTACCGATCCTCCTTGCCAGGGCTTCAATGTAGTCCTTGGTGTATGGGTTAGGCTGTGGATATGGTACTCCCACAGCTACCACTGTGTGGAGGATGCTCCTCCCGTTTTCATCTACGTACTCTACCCCCTCTACGAGCTTCCCTCCTGCCACCGCGTGGATGGTTACTTCGGGATCATCTACCAACCTGCTGACTACCTCAGCTATACTTGTACTCTTTGACTCAACGATGGAGTTGCCTGTTTCTCCTAGCCTCTCGATTATGCTGTAGAGCACATCGTAGCTAGGGTAAACAATGAGCTTGGCTCCCGGGAGGCCTAGGGTTATATCGTTTATGTATGCCGCGTATATCCTGTAGGTGTATGCTCCCCTCTCACTATACCTGGTTGAAACGTCTACGCCTAGGACAGTGTACTTGTTCTCCGGCGGCATAACCGGCCCGTACATAGCCTCCACATCGACATGAACAGTCGGCCTATCAACTCCCAGGAAGTCCTTAACCATGTTCCCAGGAGGGAGAGTACCGCTCATCAATACAGCCGATCGGGCGGACTGAATTATCGGGGCAGCTATCTCAGCGGGATCCATAGGTGTTGCAGTAAACTCCACGGGGCTCTCGCCGTCCCACTCCATGTAAAGCCTACTGGACTCCATGAAGAGCGTGGAGTACCATGTGGCTAGCTTTGTTAGAGCCGAGACTACCCTCATAACTCCCTCGAACCCTGTTTGCCTGAGTTTCTCCTCGATCATAACCTCCCGGACAACCTCAGCCGTCATAGCCAGCTGGTCAGGGTCGCCTAGCAGGCCCGTCACAACGGTCCTGTCCACCGGGGCTATGCCCGGGGTTATACTGGCTGTTCTCGCGGTCAGCTCTACGAGTAGCTTCTTCAACCTTTCAACTAGCTCTGTGTCGCTCGTATAGTTCTCTGCCTCCCAGACGCTTCTCTTTACAACGTCTAGCGTTATGCTGTACTCGTATATGCTGTGTATCCCCAGG
>JALUZI010000089.1 GCA_027012045.1 Desulfurococcales archaeon | reverse complement strand
CCGACGATGAAGATATACTTGGAAGAGAAGATCCGGAAAAACCTTGATAAGGCAAGGGAGATCGCTAGGAAGATAGAGTACACAACCATAGAGAAAGTCATGAGTGAGATACAGAAGGACATAGTCAACTACACCATAACAATAGTCTTCGACAAAGACATGATGGATGATAAAGGAGTAACACTGGACGACGTTATCCCACTTCTAAAGAAGCTGAAGATAGGCGAAGTAGAGGTAATGGAAGAAGACCCGCCTACCGTGACCATATACTTGAACGAGGATATCGACATCAGAGCCCTTAGCAGAGTGGAAGATAAAATAAAGCAGACCAGGATAAAGGGCGTTAAAGGTATAACTAAAGTAGCGATAGAAGCGGAGAAAGACGCTGAGGGCAACCTCGTTGAATACGTGATTGTTACAGAGGGGTCTAATCTAGCTGAAATCCTCGATGTTAAAGGTGTGGATTACACGCGTACATATTCCAATGACATATATGAGACAGCGCAAGTTCTCGGCATCGAGGCTGCTAGGAACCTGATAATAAGGGAAATGCAAGACGTGCTTGAGAAGCAGGGCTTAGATGTTGATATCAGGCATTTGATGCTTGTGGCGGACCTGATGACGTGGACTGGCAGGGTTCAAGCGATAGGTAGGACGGGAATAGTGGGGGAGAAAACCAGTCCATTAGCAAGGGCAGCGTTCGAGGAGACTCAGAAGCACTTATACAGGGCTGCTGCTAGGGGCGAGGTTGAGGACTTCAAAGGTGTAACAGAATCTATTATTGCTGGTAAGGTTATAAAGGTGGGTACTGGTATGATTATCCTTACACAGGAAGTGCGGTAGGACGGTGGTCTACATGGCTAGTTTCGAGAGGGAGCTGAAAGGCCTGCTCAAGACTGGGAAGGTGACCATTGGGTCTAAAGAGTCGATTAAAGCTGTAAAGACCGGGAAAGCTAAAATGGTTATAGTAGCGATGAACGCTTTGCCCAGATACAGGGAGAGCGTCAAATACTATGCTAAACTAGGTGGAATACCTGTATATGAGTACAAGGGAACTAGTGTAGAGCTAGGCGCACTCTCCGGTAAACCGTATCCAGTGTCCATGATAGCAGTATTAGACGAGGGGTCGTCGAGGATACTTGAAGTTGTAGAGGAGGGCTGAATCCAGTGCCTGAAAGGAAGCTGGGGCCAGAAGAGCTCAGGTATATAGCTCTGTTCCAAAGTATAACCGGGACAACTGTCTTAGACTGTATAGTGGACGAGGACTTCAATAGGATAATATACATAGTCAGACCAGAGGATATGGGGAAAGCAATAGGCAGGAGGGGTATCAACGTTAAGCGACTCTCAGATCTATTGAAGAAGAACATAGAGATAGTGGAGCATTCGGACAACCTGGAAGATATGGTCAAGAATGTTTTCAGGGAAGCTAGAATAGTATCCATCAACCTGGTAGAGAGAGGAGGACAGAAAACCCTCTACGTGAGAGTACCCGACTCCGATAAAGGGAAAGCAATAGGCAGAGAGGGCAAAAACCTCAAAAGGGCGCGGCTCATACTCAAGAGGTTCTTCGATATAGATAGGATAGTAGTAACCGCTTAGAGAAGGCGGAAAAGAATATTTAGACCACGATATGAACCATGGTTTAAAGGCTGAGAGGTGGGTAACTGGAATGACGGGTAAAAAATCCCCTATGGGTTTGTTCGCCGCTAGGAAGCTCAGGAAGAAAAGGCTGAAGTTCAGGTGGAGCCAGAGAGAATTCAAGATAAGAATGCTCGGCTTAAAGCTCAAGGTTGACCCGCTTGAAGGAGCACCCATGGCGAGAGGGATAGTGCTCGAGAAAGTAGGTGTAGAAGCTAGGCAGCCGAACTCGGCTCTCAGGAAAGCAGTCAAGGTTCAGCTGGTTAAGAATAACAAGGTTGTAACAGCGTTCGTTCCCTGGGATGGAGGCTTAAAGATGATAGACGAGCACGACGAGGTTATAATAGAGGGTATAGGCGGGCCCAGAGGAAGGTCCATGGGAGACATACCCGGTGTAAGATACAGGGTCGTCATGGTAAACGGGGTTAGCTTGAAGGAGCTCTTGAAGGGTAAGAAGCAGAAGCCTAGGAGATAAAAATAATCTCTTCAAACCAGTTTTACTTACTTAAGGCTCTCCAGTCTCCTCATCTACAAGCGTTCTATGAACGAATATTGGTTTACCAGCTATCCTTGCAAGGAATATAGCGTGGCTAGGAATCATCTTTTTCTGTATAGTAACAGTGTCGAATCTCAGTTCTATCGTAGCTGTATAGAGCCCGGTAGTCTCGTCTAGAGCGTCTATAACCACTTTTACAACTGTTTTAGCGAGGTTCTGCCTGAAAAACTCTAGCTGTGGGAGAAGGTCAAATATTGATTCCCTCCTTACAACATATTCCTCGTTAACCGACTCTTCTTCCAGTTGGTTTAGAGCGGATACGACTTCCAGGGGGACATAGTACATTGTGAACGTTTTACCGTTATTCAAGAACAAGTTGATTACGCCTACATAACCCATCTCTTCCTTGTCCACTATGATAAAAGTGTTCAAATCAACTACTTCGAGTAGTTCCTTATCACTATCCATTTGCATATTCAGTAGACCATCCCCACAGGTTTATACTTTGATGTGTATTTGAGGCTTATTAATTACATGGTAGTAATACAGCTCCTCTGTGAAGATTTAAAATGGGCGGAATGGAAGAGGTTAAATGCCTAGAGTACATGGTTACGGATAGAGGTGTCCAACTATGGCTAGTGAGCTGGCTAGCGTGGAGCTACGTGCTGATGAGATAAGACTGTTTGGGAAATGGAGCTTCGTCGGTGTAGAAGTAAGGGATCCAGGGCTGAAGAAGTACATTTCCCTGAAGCCTATTTGGCTACCTCATACTGGCGGCAGACACGAGCACAGGAGATTCGGCAAGGCTGAGGTTCCAATAGTTGAAAGGCTCATGAACAAACTCATGAGTCCCGGGAGGAACGGGGGTAAGAAACACTTAGCCTATAACATTGTTAAGACAGCCTTCGATATCATATACCTAAGAACGGGAGAGAACCCTCTGCAAATCCTGGTGAGAGCGATCGAGAACAGCGCCCCCAGAGAGGAAACCACTAGAATAACATATGGTGGTATAACCTACAGGGTATCAGTAGATGTATCCCCCCAAAGGAGAGTTGATCTAGCGTTGAGGTTTATAGCCGAAGGAGCCAGGAACTGCGCGTTCAATAACCCCAAACCTATCGAGGAGTGCCTAGCAGACGAGCTCATACTTGCAGCCAACGGAGACCTGAACAGCCATGCTGTAAAGCAGAAAGAAGAAATCGAGCGTATAGCCCTCAGCTCAAGGTGATGACATAGTTAACCTTTTAAAACCTCTATCCCACGAGTATTATCTCCCGAATATATAGGGTGGTGTAGAATGGCAGAGAAGCCCCACATGAACCTGGTGGTAATAGGACACGTAGACCACGGTAAAAGCACTCTAGTAGGCCACCTACTCTTCCGTCTAGGATTCGTAGACGAGAAGAAGATAAAGGAGCTAGAGGAAGCTGCTAAGGCCAAAGGAAAAGAGTCATTCAAGTTCGCATGGCTCCTAGACAAACTGAAGGAGGAAAGGGAGAGAGGAGTCACCATCGACCTGACGTTCATGAAGTTCGAGACAAGAAAGTACTACTTCACAATAATAGACGCACCTGGCCACCGTGACTTCATTAAGAACATGATAACAGGCGCCAGCCAGGCAGACGCTGCTATAGTAGTCGTGTCGGCGAGGAAAGGTGAGTTCGAAGCAGGTATGAGCCCCGAGGGACAGACCAGGGAGCACCTACTACTAGCCAAGACCATGGGTATTGACAAGGTCGTGGTTGCTATCAACAAGATGGACGCTACAGACCCCCCGTACAGCCAGAAGAGGTACGAGCAGGTCGTATCAATACTGAAGAAGTTCATGAAGGGACTAGGATACAACGTTGACAAAATAGCATACGTACCAGTATCAGCATGGACTGGTGCAAACCTCATAGAGAGAGACCCCAACATGCCCTGGTACAACGGGCCTACACTAGTAGAAGCACTCGACCAGCTGGAGCCCCCGGTAAAGCCAGTAGACAAACCGTTGAGAATACCTATACAGAACGTGCTACAAGTACCCGGAGTAGGAGTAGTCCCTGTTGGAAGAGTAGAAACTGGAGTCCTAAAAGTCGGAGACAAAGTAGTATTCATGCCCATAGGGAAGACAGGTGAAGTCAGGAGCATAGAGATGCACTACACCAAAATGGAGAAAGCCGAGCCCGGAGATAACATCGGATTCAACGTTAGAGGTATAACAAAGAAGGACGTGAAGAGGGGAGACGTTGTAGGGCACCCTGACAACCCGCCTACAGTGGCAGAGGAGTTCACGGCACAAGTATTCGTCATATGGCACCCCTCAGCAATAACCGTAGGCTACACGCCAGTGATACACGTGCACACAGCAAGCGTAGCATCAAGAATAGTAGAAATAGTAGCAAAAGTAGACCCCAGAACAGGTAAGGTACTAGAAGAGCACCCTGACTTCCTGAAGCAGGGCGACGCCGCTATAGTAAGGTTCAAGCCTATAAAGCCTCTAGTAATAGAGAAGTACAGCGACTTCCCGCCTCTAGGAAGGTTCGCTATGAGAGACATGAACAAAACCATAGGCATAGGAATAGTAAAGGACGTAAAGCCTGCAAACATAGAAATAAAGTAAACCCGCTAAACCCTTTTCTTTACCTAACAACGTTTTCCTTTCAACTAGAGTCTATAATTCCTAAAGAACCCTTGGCCGGATTAGTTTTGCCAGTCATTGCTATATCCATACTTTTAATTCTGGCTGGAATGAGTGATTTGGAGATACTTCTTTACCGGTGCAGAAGCGATTGATAGAATATTGGCGCCGGGGGCGGGATTTGAACCCGCGCGGGCATGTGCCCACTGGCTCTCAAGGCCAGCCCCTTGGGCCGCTCGGGCACCCCGGCGCTTCAACTCCAGTTTAACAGTATTATAACGGGTTCTTCTAGGCTAGTCTTGGAATCGCTCTGCCGGTTAGTTAGTTTTTGAGAGAAAGGTTAAACGATTTTTATCTCAATGTACACGTCTTTAGGTACTCTTACTCTCATTATCTGCTTCATGACACGTTCGTCAGCAACTATGTCTATTAGCCTCTTGTGAATCCTCATTTCCCAGTGCTCCCAATGCTTGGATCCTTCTCCGTGGGGAAGCCTGAATACTGGCACTTTTAGCCTCTTGGTAGGTAGGGGTATCGGGCCTCTCATTTTTGCCCCTGTCTTCTCGGATATCTTCCTTATCTGCTCCTCTACCTGCTTTAGACTGTTAACGTTAGGGCTCCACAGCCATATTCTAACCTTGTTCACCATTGCCGTGCTCCTCCGTATCCATCATCAATGCCTGCAACTTGATTTAAGGTTTATCCCCTAATAAAAGCTAACATTTAATGCTGTCAGACCATTATTCTCTGCCTATTGGTTGGTTGAAATGGAAGAAATGCCTGAAGAGGTTATTAGAAAGTATCTTGAAGCCGGTAGGATAGCTAGAGAAGTCCGCGACTACTCTGAGAAAATAGTTAAACCGGGAGCCAGCGTCCTAGAGGTCTGCTCTGAACTGGAGAGGATGATCGTTGAGAAGGGAGGTAGCCCCGCTTTTCCCTGCAATATCTCCATAAACGAGGTGGCAGCCCACTATACACCATTACACAACGATGAAACAACTATCCCTCCAGATGCAGTTGTAAAAATAGATCTAGGCGTGCACATAGACGGTTATATAGCCGATACTGCTAGAACTATAGACTTGTCTGATAAGCATGTTCTGCTTTTGGAAGCGTCTAGGGAAGCATTGGAAAAAGCTATAGAGACCCTTAAACCCGGAATAAGGGCGTTTGAACTGGGCTTACAGATTGAGCGCGTGATAAAGAGGTACGGGTTCAAGCCAGTGAGAAACCTTACAGGCCACAGTATAGATCGATTCCGTATCCATGCAGGCCTCTCAATACCAAACTACGGGGACAGGTTTTCCGTCTCTAAGATCTCAGATAACATGGCGGTCGCCATAGAGCCTTTCGCAACTAACGGCAAAGGACTTACTAGAGAGGGTAAAATAGCCAACATCTTCTCAGTAGCGAAGGAAAACCCGAGGAAGCTAGATGAGGAAACCCGTGAAGTTTTCAATTATATTGTAGAGAAATACAGGACTCTGCCCTTTACGCCGAGATGGCTTGTCCCTGTGTTTGGAGAAAAACGTGTTGAGCACGCTATGAGGGTTATGGTAAAAACTAAAACTCTTTATGTCTACCCTATCCTGGTTGAGGTGGGTAGAGGGCTAGTGTCTCAGTTTGAGCACACTATTCTACTCGCTAACGGGGATAAGATAGTTACAACTAGATGAGGTGTAATAAGGATATGGCTACAGGTGGTGCTAGTCTAGCCGACTGGATATCCGCGATAAGCCAGCTCGCTTTCCTCCTAATATTCATATTACTGTTCGTCGGGGCGAACCAGAGGTTTCAAATGTACATGTGGGGGAAAGAGGTTAGAGCTGCACTCGGCATATTCTACAAGTACTACAGTGAGGCAGAGGAGAAAACCAGGGATCTACTGGTTAGAAACGGTGCGAAAAGACCTAAAACCCTTGTAGACAGGATAAAGGATTACGTGGTTATTTCGCCAGTAGACATAGAGCCAACAGACATCATACGAAGGCTCGATCATCTCCTCACAACGGAAAGAAACCACATTAAAGACCTGTTGCTCCGTGAAATGCCAGATAAGGATAAGAGCACGAGATACAAAATAGAGACCTCGCTAGGCATAACATACGCCCTATACATGCTGTACAAAATAGTGAGACACTACCTGTTGACTAGCGAGAAGACAAACAACTACATTCTTTTAATGCAGCTCAAACTCATACTTCCGCAAATAATGAAGATAGCAGAAAGCTATCGTAAAGCGTTAGATGACTTTGTGAAAGGTGCTCCAATAGGAGACTCCATAGGACCGTTGATAGCGTATAGACTAGCCCACACAAACGGTAACCCCGAGTGGGTAAACATTGATGAAGACACTGTTGCGGCGCAAGTAGAGTTCGAGGGGAGGAAACTCATACTTGTCAAAGCGAGCGGTCCAGAATCCAATGTAGGAAGACCAGGTGTAGCCATCGAAGAAATAGTCGAAAAAGACCTCTTCAAGACAGGCAAACCCAAGCTAATGATCACCGTGGACGCCGCACTGAAACTTGAAGGAGAAGAAACAGGATCCGTTGCTGAAGGAGTTGGTGCAGCTATCGGCGATCCTGGTCCCGAGAAAATTAGAATAGAGCGAACAGCAACCAAACACGGAATTCCGCTCAGAACAGTTATAATAAAAATGGGCATGGATGAAGCAATATATGCTATGAGAGAAGAAATCTATAAGGGAGGCATTGAGGCCTTAGAGCGTATTAAAACCATCATAAAAGAGGAGACCTCGGAAGGTGACACCGTTCTACTAGCGGGTATCGGGAACAGCATAGGAGTTTCACAGTAGAGGGAAAGGGCAATGCTGGACACACAGAATAACCCTGTAATACAATTCCTGTTCCTCCTCCTACTAATAGGATCAACTATATACCTATTCGTCCAGTCTGGACAGGCGAGGAAAAAGGAAACACCAAGAAAACTAGTAACAGTAACCGAGTGCAGTGAAACTGGGCAGGAAACGAAACGAGACTTCCAAGAAGGAGATTACATAGGAAAAGTACTGGGGAGCTGCGGGGAAAACGGCCAGGAAATAATAAAGGCCATATATAGCGTTGAAATAAAGCAGAAATGACGTGGAATCCCCGGGGATAATTTTATAACCCCTTTCGAACTCATCTATTAGACTTGCCCGGCCCGGTCATAGCGACCGGGAAACACCCGGACTCATCTCGAACCCGGCAGTTAAGCCGGTCGCGTTGGGGTACCCAGTAGGGTCCGAGAGGACCTGCAGGGGCCCCAAACTGGGACCGGGCACTACAATTCTCCTTAACCCATGATGACGTAGCAAAAACAATTATATCCTCCACGCGCATTCAAAGAAGAAGCTAGATCCCACTTACAGGTGCAAGGAATGATGGAGAAGAAAGAGAAAATAATAGTAACATCTGCATGGCCCTACGTTAACAACGTGCCCCACCTAGGCACACTTATAGGCAGCCTGCTAAGCGCAGACTTCTTCTCTAGGGCAATGAAACTCCACGGACACGACGTCATCTATGTCACGGGAAGCGACGAGCACGGCACACCCATAGAGCTTGAGGCGAGGAAAAGAGGCATAGACCCCAGGGAACTCACTGACCAGATACACGAGTACGATTATAAACTGTTCCAGGAATTCAACATAGAATTCTCCCTGTACAGCAGAACGGAAAGCGAGATCCACAAGGAGTTCGTCAGGGAAATGCTCCTCAAAATCTATAATAACGGCTACATCTTCGAGCAAACAGAGATACTACCCTATTGCCCCAACGACAAAATGTTCCTACCAGACAGATATGTAGAAGGAACCTGCCCATACTGCGGCTACGACAAGGCCCGGGGAGACCAGTGCGACAACTGCGGCCGCCTCCTACATCCAACAGAACTAATAAATCCACACTGCGTACTCTGCGGAGCGACGCCCATCTTCAAAGAAACGAAGAACTGGTTCATAGACCTCAGCAAACTAGAGGGGAAGCTCAGGGAATGGCTTGTAAACCATAAACACATGCCTGAAAACGTGAAGAAATACAGTCTATCATGGATAGAGAACGGGCTGAAGCCTAGAGCGGTTACAAGGGATATAAAATGGGGAATACCGGCGCCGTTCCCCGGCGCTGAGGGTAAAACTATATACGTGTGGTTCGACGCGCTACTCGGATACGTGTCTGCAACCAAGGAGTACCTACTATACAAAACGGGGAACCCCGATGAATGGAAGAAATGGTGGTTCGACCAGGAAACTAAGACCTATTTCTTCATAGGCAAAGACAACATCCCGTTCCACTCGATAATATTCCCGGCAATGCTAATAGCCTCAGGAGACCCGTACGTTCTACCCTACTATATCTCCGCCACCGAATACCTTACATTCAAGGGAGAACAGTTCAGCAAATCCAGGGGAATAGGCGTCTGGATAGACGAAGCACTGGAAATAGCCCCGGCGGACTATTGGAGGTGGACCCTGGCGAGAATGAGGCCAGAGCAGCGGGACATGAATTTCACGTGGAAAGAGTTCTACCGAATAGTCAATACAGAGCTAAACGACACGATCGGCAACCTGGCGCACCGAGTGCTAACCCTTATACACCGGAAACTAAACGGTAAAACACCCTGCGACCCACAGGTAGGAGCAGAGGAAGAAAACCTTCTTGAAACCGCCAGGAGAAAGGCGTGGGAAGTAGTAGAAAACTACAACAATGTGAAAATAAGAGCTGCAACCGAAGGAATACTAGATATAGCCAGAGCAGGAAACCAATTCCTAAACGCCTCAGAGCCCTGGAAAAAGCTAAAGACAAACCCAGGCGAAGCCGAAGGAGCACTGTGGACAGAGGCAAACATTCTAAAAATAATCGCAGTAACATCCTGGCCAATTATACCTGTGACAGCGGAGAAACTC
>JALUZI010000088.1 GCA_027012045.1 Desulfurococcales archaeon | reverse complement strand
AAAGGGGTTACTATAGTCATGATAGAGCACGTCATGCATGCTATTATGAACCTTGCTGAGAGAATGATAGTCCTTGACTTCGGTAGGAAGATAGCTGAAGGGACTCCGGAGGAGATTGCTAACAACCCGGAGGTAATAGCTGCATATCTAGGTAATCCCGAGCTTGCTTTGAAGTTCGTTAAGAAGGGGTGAACAGGTCATGACTACTGTACTCGAGGTTTCAGGATTAGTCTCCGGTTACGGGGAGACTGAAGTACTTCACGGTGTGAACCTTAAGGTGGAGAAGGGTACGATAACAACTCTACTAGGATCCAACGGTGTGGGTAAAACGACAACCCTCTGGACAATATCAGGCATCCTCAAAGCGTGGAGTGGTAAAATAACGTTCATGGGCGAAGACGTCACCAAACTTCCCGCTCACCACAGAGCAGAGAAAGGCCTAATACTCGTACCAGAAGGCCGCAGGCTATGGCCTCAGCTAACAGTTTACGAGAACCTCTATCTAGCATCCTTCACGGAGAGAGCAAAGGAGAAGTTCGACGAGAACCTGGAGAAAGTATACAATTTGTTCCCAAGACTAAAAGAACGCCTAAACCAGAAAGCAGGCACGCTAAGCGGAGGAGAACAACAAATGCTGGCAATAGCCCGAGGATTAATCTCAAACCCTGAAATACTTATGATGGACGAGCCAAGCCTCGGTCTGGCACCAAAACTAGTCCAGGACATAGGGAATGTAATTAAAAGACTAAGGGACGAGGAGGGATTGACCGTTCTATTAGTAGAGCAGAGCGTTCAAATGGCGATAAGCATAGGCGACTACGGTTACGTTATGGAGAACGGCCGTATAGTGCTGGAGGGAACGGTTAGCGAATTAATGGAGAACCCCAAGTTCAAGGAAGCATATCTGGGAATGTGATTTTTGCTCAGGATCCCGAGCCTCGTCATCCCCCCTTTTATCCCCCAAGTTTCTTTACAGGGGATAGGAAAAGGGTTGGAATAGCCAGTGGTCATCACTGCAAACAAGTTAGAAGAGAAAAGATTGCTATTAGAATAGGATGGTCTCACCGTTCAATATTATATCGGTTATCCTAGTAATATTACCGATGACCTCCTCTATGATCCCCCTAATCTCCTCCTTCTCGCTAGCAGAAAGCTCCTTACCTTCCCCGGGATTCACCATTACACTTGCAGCGAGAGGCTCGTCTATCGGTCTACCGATCTGGCTCAGAAGCTTAACGTAAACCTCCTCAGCATCACTCACTGCATCAGCGATCTTATTAGCTGCAATCATAGCAGCGACATTGTATATCTTTCCAACGTGGCTCACAGGGTTCTTACCGGCAGTAGCCTCGAGGCTCATAGGTCTAAGCGGAGTGATCAATCCGTTGACCCTGTTTCCCCTTCCCGTCATTCCATCGTCTCCATGTTCACTGCTTGTACCCGTATATGTCAGGTAGAAGATGCCTTTCTCCGGAGTGTCGCCTGTGTTAATATATACATTGACATCATAGTCCGGTACAAGCTTAGCAGCTAAGTCGAGGACTTTCTCTCTAACCTCTTCCTTAAGTGAAAGATACTCTTCCTTATCCGCTACAAGGCTAGATACTACCGCCATTGCTATGGTTAGATCGATACTCCTGCCTTTCCTGAGACCCATAACTTTGACGTCCTCTCCGACAGCTGGGAGTTTGCTCTTGAATTCCCGGCTGTTCAGCAGTCTCTCAGTTCTGAATACAAGTGATTCTAGAGGTGATAGCGGTGCGTATCCCACGCCGAAGCTTGTATCATTGGCTCTAGGCGCCTTTCTCGCAGTATCGTATATTCCGACGAGGTCAGCACTTCCTTTCCCTATCTTATAGTCGACCACCACATGTTCCTCAGGTTCTAGGAACCTCATGTTCTCCTTTATCCACCGCTTCACGGCTCCAAGTATTATCGACCCGATAGGAACCTCGTCTACCCCGTCATCTGTTTTGACAGTCGTTACTGCTCTCCCGGAAACAATTATGTATATAGGCTGTATTATCTGGCCTCCGCCGAAGTATGCTTTCGCCTGTCCTCCGACGAGTAGGGTTTTATCCAGGTTGTGGTGGAGTATTCTACCGTATTCTTTCAAGTAATACTTGCTTAATTCGCGGCTCGCGACCTCGCTCGCAGAGTCAGCTATGTAGTCTGGGTGGCCTAGTCCTTTCCTCTCAACCAGTTCTGTGCCAAGCTTGTAAACGGGAGGGTGCCTGTATTCCTCGATGAACAGATTCTCAACCATTCTATTCCACCTTCAAGATTCTCAGCCCAGACCGAAACTTGATACCACTCTTATTCTTGAGAGAAATAATTGGATGCGGCAACAAATAAATTAGTTTCCGTATACCAGAAGCCCTGCAAGGCAAATTCGTTAACCGGTGTTCAAAACAATGTACAAGGAGCCATGCTAAACTTTTCTACTATGGACCTTCTCTCCCGCGAGTTCACTAAGTACGTGTCCCAGTTTACCTCCTACAATATCGAATAGTACCCGGAGCGCATCAGGGTTACCGGGTATAACGAAGATCAGGGATCTGCCTGAAACAAAGCCTGTGACTCTGGAAGCCCATGCTGAGGAAACCCCTTGTTGGAACGATATAACTCTATGTAAGTCACCTACGCCGGGGAGCTCTTTTTCCGCCAGTGGACGAACAGCCTCCACGCTAAGATCCCATTTTGATGCCCCGGTTCCACCGGTAACTATTATTACAGGGCATCCCCTGGCAAGCAGTCTCCTCACAGCATCCCGTATCTCTAC
>JALUZI010000087.1 GCA_027012045.1 Desulfurococcales archaeon | reverse complement strand
TTCTTCTTCTCTATTGTCTGCCTCAGTGCTGTTCAAGCCAGATCACCCTTGAGCTGAGGAGGTAGTTGGCGGTGAAGCCAAGTAGTATACCTATGAACTGGCCTAGTAGTGGATGTATTCCCATGTATTCAGATGTCACGAGCATGGTCGTGAATGTTGTCACAGCTGACACCGAAGAAGACGCGTGGTAGAATAACAGCCTTAACGGTAACCCGTACTTTTTGTCTCTTCTGCCTTTAAATGTGAATTTCTCATGTAGTGTGAAGTTACTTAGAATACTCAGTTCTATTCCAAGCAGGCTGGATATTTCTTTGGACAGTCCGAGCGATAAGGATAGCCACATTGTTCCCAGGTTTACGATTACTCCTGAGAGTCCTACAGACGCGAATTTCAGGGGTTCCGATATATTGAAGACGTGGATGAGAAAGTCGACAAGGGTGTTTGTGCTTATTTTGCTCTTCCCAGCTTTCCTGTTCTTGAAGGTGTACGGTATCTCTCTGACTTTCAATCCTTCATGCCTTCCAAGTATCTCGAGCAGTATCTTATATCCCTTAGGCTTCAATCTATCCAGATCTATCGAGTCACGCCTGATTATGAAGAAACCCGACATATTGTCCCTTACTTTCCTGGCCCCCCTAACTAGCATTCTGGCGATGAGGCAGCCAGTTTTACTTGCAACTAAACGAAGCCTGCTCCAACCCTCAACTCCTCCTCCTCTGACATATCTGGAAGCTACGACAACATCGTATCCTTCTTGGATACTTTCATAGAGATCGGGTATCAACTCCGGTGGATGCTGGAAATCAGCGTCCATAACAACGACGAATCTTTTCTTTGACTGTTTTATACCCTCTTTTACGGCGGTAGCCAGCCCTCTTTCCTTAGTCCTAACAATAAGCCTTATTCTATCATCTTTTTCCCCAAGTTTTCTCACAATATCCGCTGTTCCATCAGGGCTATTGTCGTCGACAACAATTATCTCATAGTCGTTGCAACCTGATTTCTCTAGTACATTCCTAATCTTATCTAGTAATGCCTCTATGTTATCTTTTTCATTATACGTTGGAATAACTATGGATAAGTCACAGTTAGAGGAGGGGTTCAATATTGGTTCAACCGCAGTTACTCGCTTGCTTCCGGCTCAGCCTCTGATTCAGTGGGTTCCGATTTCTTACCTAGTAACCTGTCCCTTAACTCCTCCGGCAGGTCATTAATATCAACGACAGGATATGTCAGTGGAGCTGTACTGCGTTTGGGCCCTGTTACCAAGTATTTCTCCGGATCGTCATCTGCCCTGTTCTTGAAAACCCTAGCTTTAACATACTCGTCATTCTTAATCTTGATGTAAACATACTTCCCGTGCTTGCCTCCCACTATAACATCACCTGACCATCAAGGATAACGGTGTACTCTATAAAAAGAATTACCGTTTCATAATGTCATAACATTGATTTCCCGTATTGTACCACTACACCTTAAAGACGTAGTGATTAGTGTGGCGGGGTGGACGGGTTATGGTCGAGATAAAAATCGAGAAACCAGTCTCTAGGTTGCAGAGAATAAGCATACACAGCCATATAAGGGGGTTAGGGCTAGACGAGAACGGGAAAGCTATACGGGTAAAAGACGGGTTAGTCGGCCAGTTAGAAGCAAGAGAAGCGGCAGGCATAGTTGTAGAAATGGTGAAAGAGGGGAGAATGGCTGGAAGGGGAGTCTTATTCGTTGGCCCCTCCGGCACAGGTAAAACAGCCATTGCCATAGGTATTGCCAGAGAACTCGGCGAGGACACCCCGTTCGTCGCTATTAGCGGCTCCGAGATTTACAGTAGTGAAATCAAGAAAACAGAGTTCCTCATGCAAGCTATAAGAAGAGCTATAGGTGTACGGATACGTGAAACGAGAAGAGTTTATGAGGGTGTTGTCAAAGAGGTATCTTACCAGTTCGAGAAGAACCCCTTCATGCCATACGCCCAGATACCGGTAGGCGGTGTTATAACCCTAGAAACCGAGGACGATGAGGCTAGGCTTAGAGTACCCGAAGAGGTGGCACAGCAGCTTATACGTATGGGTGTGAAAGAGGGAGATTACATCGAGTTAGACGAAGAAACAGGCCATGTGAGAAGAATAGGTAGAGTGAAATCCAAGTCGAAAGAAGAGTACGATGTTGGAGGGCTCAGAAGCGTCGAGATGCCCAAAGGCTCTGTGAAGAAGGTTAAGGAGACCGTCCACACTGTAACACTGAATGACCTAGATGTAATAGCCGTCATGCAAAGAGCCGCGTATACCAGTTTGTTCGGTTTCTTAGAGGCGGAAAAAGAGGTTAGCCCGGAAGTGAGGAAGAGTGTTGACGAGCAGGTCAAGAAAATGGTTGAAACGGGTAAAGCCGAGATAGTCCCAGGGGTCCTTTTCATCGATGATGCCCACATGCTAGACTTGGAGGCCTATAGTTTCCTTACTAGAGCAATAGAAGGGGATTTGGCACCTATACTCGTCCTAGCTACGAACCGCGGATTGACAAAGATAAGAGGTACCGACGTGGAGTCACCTCACGGTATACCATTAGACCTACTGGATAGGCTTCTCATAATTCCCACCAAGCCATACGACAAGGAGGATATCAGGGAAATAATTAAGATAAGATCGGACGAGGAGGACATACCAATAACAGAGGAAGCACTAGAAATGCTAACTGAAATAGGGGCAACAAAAAGCCTCAGGTACGCGGTTCAATTAATGGAGCCAGCCCGGATAATTGCTAAGAGAGAAAATAGAGTGAAAGTCGAGCCAAAAGATGTCGAGAGAGCCGCTAAGCTGTTTGCAGACACGAGCAAAAGCCTTAGAATAACCGAGGAGT
>JALUZI010000086.1 GCA_027012045.1 Desulfurococcales archaeon | reverse complement strand
ATACTGGCCGCTTGGACTTGAAGCCGTATGAGGTCTTCACACCTGAGGGTACGGTCAAATACGGGGTTCTAAGGAGCTGCAAGGTTCCACCAAGCGGGGAATACGAGTATATTGGAGATGAATACAGGGGATTGCCTGATATAGAAAAAATAAGGATTACAGCCTCTCAACACGGATGTCTGGGCTTCGTGGAGGAGGCCCATCCAACGCGGGCTAGGAAGCCTGTGATTGAGTCAGTCCAGGTCTACCCTTGAAACATAAACATTAGCTGAGAACTCCTCTACTTCACGCTTACTAGGCATATTGGACGAGCCCAGCCGGGTCACCTTCAGCGACCCAGCGGCTATCGCCTTCTTTAAAGCTACTAGAGGGTTCCCTGTTTCAATATATGTCACGTTGAATGCCGAGTCGAAAGCGTCGCCTGCTCCTGTAGTGTCTACTACACGTATACTAGCGGACTCGGTGTGCCCCGAGTATTTCCGTTTATCCCAGTACAGATATGCGCCTTCCTCTCCTCTTTTGATTGTCATTATAGGCGGTTTACCAGTCGTTACATGGAGAGTGTCTAGATCCACGTGAGTACGTTCTCTAATGCTGAGATACTCGACTCGGTTGAGGTGGAGGATGTCAACGTTTTGAGCTGTATCTATAACACCATACGGATTATTGAACACCCATCCACCAGGGTCATATGATAGTAGGTGCGACCTACATCTTTCTGAGAAAGCAATTACTAGCTCTGGGTTGACACTAGCAAAGTGATACAGCGACCTTCTATTGCTACACGGTATATCTTCAAGTGATAACCTGTCGTTTGCCCCTCGATATGTTATGAGTACCCTTGAATCGCTGTCTAGCAGTAGGAGAACCACAACTTTACCGGTGTCGAGCTCGTCGTCTATGCGGACATACTCTGTGTTTACCCCGGTCTCAGAGAGGTAGTCTAATAGCCCTAGTTTACCGGCGTCTCTTCCGGCTCTGGCCACTAGGTTTACATCCCGGCCTAGCCTGCGGGTTGCAACACTGTAGTTAACTGCTGCTCCTCCTGTACCTATCCAGCTCTCGCTCGTTCTGATATTCTCGTCTAAACTCGGCATCCTGTGGAGCTTGAATGTGATGTCTAAGTTGATGTTTCCAACTGAGAAGAAATCCAATTTTACGCACCTTCCCGCTTTAACAGGGAGTAGAGCGTTCTAGACGCTTCGTTAGCCACCCTCACAGCGTAACCAACCCCTGCATCTACTATGAACTCGTCAGTTACCCTGTTAGCAACTGCCGCACAGACACATCCCGAGGGAAACCCGTATATTCCGCTTAGAGTAAAGAGAAGAGAAGACTCCATCTCAAATGCTTTCACTCCCAGAACTTGCAGTCGAGGAATAATCATTGAAGCCTCTTCCGTCATATAGCCTTTGAACCCAGGTCTGCCCTGGCCTAGGTAGAAACTGTCTGTACTGGCAACCACCCCAACATGGTACCTGTAGCCTAGGGTTTCTGCAGCATCTATTAGAGCTTGGACGACGCGATAGTCCGCTATAGCCGGGTATTCTATAGGAGCGTATTGCCGGCTGGTTCCCTCCATTCTCACTGAACCAGTTGCGATTACCAGGTCTCCGGGTTTTATTTCGGGTTGTATGGCCCCGCAGGTACCTACTCTTATCATTATCTTTGCTCCTGTCTTAAGCAGCTCTTCTACTGCTATTGCAGTGCTGGGAGCCCCTATTCCAGTACTGGTTACTGAGATCGGGGTTTCCTTGTATAGGCCTGTGTAAGTCTTGTACTCCCTATGGCTTGCCACTAGCTGCCTCTTATCCCATTGGCTGGATATGTAATCTGCCCTCGCAGGGTCTCCCGGCAACAGGACTATTGGGGCTATTTCACCTGGGGCTACACCTATATGGTACTGGCGTCCCGCTGAGTCAGCCGGAACTGCAGCGCTTTTCAGGGAACCCAATATATCTCCACCATTAAATTATATCCTGTCCCTTAAAACTAAAATACACTGGCAGGTGTATGGATTGGACAAGGAGGCCAAGGCAAAGCTTTTAGGGTTTACACTTATCGTCCTAGGGTTTATTTTGATGACGCTCTACCCCTACTCCATGTACTTTAAAGGCGACAGGGTTGCGGAGGAGGTGGTTAAGGCTACTCTCACGTTAACTGTGGTCTTCCTGTCAATAGCAATGGTTTCATTGGGTGTATCATTGTCTAGGAGGGAGTAAAGGGTTCATGTTCAGAATTCTAGTGAGAGGAAAGAAAGACAGGAACGCTGTCTCCAAAGCTGTTGACCTGTTCTATAACGGTTGGGGGATAACTGTAGAGTCACTCGGGGGTAGCAGGGGGAGAGGTTTCACTGACGCATTAATTGAAAAGTTGAAACCTTTTACCATTGTGCTGGCCGGACGCCGGGATCTTGAGAGTGCTGTGGAAGCGTTTTCCCAAGCCGGGATCACGCCTTTCACAGGGCTGTCTTTTGTTAATAGGAGTGAGGTGAGGAACGCTAGGCTAGAAATGATAGGACATGCCATTGACCGTGGCCGTGCAATGATGAGAGCGGGCTTGTCCTATACACGGGAGGGCTCAATCCTAGCGTACTCGGTAAACCACAACGTTATAAACGAGTACCACCCTGAGATGGATAACTTCATAATAACAGGAGGAAAAGGAGCCGAGTTACTATCCGAGATTACTGGCGCAACGATCAATCCACCCATAATAGCCTACAAATACGGAGAAGGAGTACATGAATTCTACAAATGCGGCAGACTTATAGCCAAAGGCAAACTAGGCCTCTTTAAAACAGAGCTAACACCTGTATCCAACTCTCATATAGACTGCAATGATAACCTGTTACACTCAAACTCCAATGTCATACGAGAAATGGATAGCTACATCAGAAAATTCCTGGAAACCAACGTGGGAGAGGCTGACTTAGCCGTAGTTCCCTGGAGCGGAGGGAAGGACAGTACTGCAATCCTAATATCGGCAGTCGAGGTTTTAGGCAAGGAGAGAGTTGTAGCTGTACACTCAGATACGGGCGTCGAGTTCCCCGATACAGTGAGATACGTTAGCTCTGTAGCCGAGAAAATGGGTGTGAGGCTCATAACTGTGAAGGCAGGGCTCGACAACGCGATAAAGCATAGGGGGCTCCCACGACTAGGAGAGCGCTGGTGTACTGGTTTGAAGCTAGATGCTCTCCACAGGGTTTTCCGTGAATTGAAAAAAGAATATGGAAATATTGTTGTCCTCGTTGGTGATAGAGACGCGGAGTCGAAAATTAGGGTCAAACGGCCGCCGGTCCGAGTGGAGGAGGACAGGCTAGTTCTGTCCCCCCTAAAGATTTTCGGGGGAGGCCATGTCGAACTCTACATTTTGAGTAAAGGCTTTGACTTAAATCCCTTGTATACCATGGGGTTCTATAGGGTTGGATGCTATATATGCCCTAGTCTCAGGCATTGGGAGCTGAGTATTATCCGGAAAGCCGGGCTTGTACGGGAAGACAATCTTTATTTCAACATGTTCATCAAAGAGAGAAGAGTAGGTGAGGATGAGCGTAATGGACGCTGAGGAGAGGTTCAAGCTTATAACGCGGAACACGGCGGAGGTTGTAGTCCCCTCAGAGCTAAGGGAAGCTCTTGAAACAGGGGTTAAGCTCAAGGGGTACATAGGTATAGAGCCCAGCGGGTTCTTCCACATCGGATGGCTGATCTGGAGTTTCAAAGTAGACGACATGGTGAAAGCCGGGGTTGACTGGAGGATCCTAGAGGCGACTTGGCACGCTATGATCAATGACAAGCTAGGAGGCGACATGGATAAGATTAGGAAAGCCGCGAGATTGATAAGAAAGGTGCTATGGGCTATAGGCGTCGATGTCGGTAAGATCAAGTTCGTGGACGCGGAAGACATGGCTTCTGACAAGGATTACTGGGAAACAGTGATCAGGGTAGCAAAAGCGAATAGTTTAGCCCGTATCAAGAGAGCCCTAACGATTATGGGGCGCAAAGCTGAGGAGGCAGATATAGACTCGTCAAAACTGATTTACCCGTCAATGCAGGTTTCCGATATTTTCTATATGGACCTCGATATAGCTTTAGGCGGGATGGATCAAAGGAAGGCTCACATGCTTGCCAGAGACACCGCCCCTAAGCTAGGCTATAAAAAACCGATATCCATACACACACCGCTACTTACAGGGCTCCAAGGCCTCGGCAGGATGAACCCTGCAGAGATAACCGATGAGGAACACGCCATTGAGTTCAAGATGAGTAAAAGCAAGCCTGAGTCAAGCATATTCATCCACGACAAACCAGAGGATATAAGGAGGAAGCTCAAAAAAGCGTATTGCCCTCCCAGGCAAGAGAAGTTTAACCCTGTCCTAGAAATAAACAAGTATATCCTGTTTACACGGGAAGGATTCCAGCTCATTGTAGAAAGACCGGAGAAGTACGGTGGAACAGTTGTCTACGACTCGTATGAAAGACTCCTCGACGACTATATGAACGGGAGGCTCCATCCGGCTGACTTGAAGAAAGCCACGGCCGAGGCTTTAATCGAGCTGTTAAATCCCATCCGGGAGAGACTTCTCTCCGATAAAGAAGCAATGGCGTTACTGGAAGAAATGTCGAATGTAAAAATCACTAGATGACCCATTTTTACCAACCAATTTTATCTCGGGAAACCCCATTATTATTAATGGGGATATTGTTGGAACAGTTAACCTTCCAGTTACTCGATGCTTCATACGAGGTTATAGGTCCGGAGGCAAGAGTCTTACTATGGGGTAGAACGAAGACTGGAGAGAGGGTTCTTTTATTCCATAGGGGGTTCCGCCCCTATTTCTATATAATTCCCCGAGAAGGCTTTAGCCTCGGAAGTGAGGAAATAGAGCAGGTGAAGCTTCTCTCAAAACCGAAGAGCCCGATTATCGACGTTTCAGTTGTCGACAGGAAATTCTTCGGGAGACCTGTTAAAGCATTGAAGGTAACAACTATGATCCCCGAATATGTTCGGGTATACCGGGAGGCAGCCGCGAAGCTCGGTTTCGTTGAGAGAGTGCTGGAGGCTGATATAAGATACACTATGCGTTACCTCATAGACAACAATGTATACCCTCTAAGATGGTATAGAGCTACAGTTAACAGGGTAGAAAAAGGAGGCTATAGAGTTGACGGTACATACGAGATAGTAGGCTCCCTCGAAGAGGTAGAGGAGGAAGAGATCTCGGATCCCCTGAGCGACTTGAGGATTATGGCTTTCGACATAGAGGTTTACAGCAAGGAAGGATCCCCGGACCCTCTCAGGGATAATGTAATAATTATCGCTATCTCGACTCAAGAAGGATCAAAAGCTATCAGGCTAGACGTGGAGGGAAGCGAGCAGAATCTAATCAAGGCGTTTACAAGGGAAATACTCAAGGAGGATCCCGACATAATAGTCGGATACAACCAGGACAGGTTTGACTGGCCATTCCTAAAAGAGAGATCATCCAAGCTTGGAGTCAAGCTAGACGTAGGCCGTCGAATTGGGGCCCAGCCGGAGACGAGTGTCTACGGCCACGTATCGATAGCCGGAAGGCTAAACGTGGACCTGTACAACTTCGCCGAGGAAATCCCGGGGCTGACTCTGAAAACACTTGAGGAGGTCGCGGAGTTCCTAGGTGTCAAGAAGAAAAGTGAACGCGTTATCATCCCGTGGTATAGAATCCCCGAATACTGGGATGACCCGAGAAAACGGGAGACACTTATAAGATACGCGTTAGACGATGTTGAGTCAACCTACGGATTATCAGGGAAGTTCCTCCCCTTCGGAGCCCAGTTAAGCACCACGACAGGAATACCGTTGGACCACGTTATGGCGGCAAGCACGGGTTTCAGACTGGAATGGAGGTTGATTAGGGAAGCTTACAAGCGGGGGGAACTTGTTCCGGAAAGAGTTGAGAGGCCCCCGGCGTCTTATACAGGTGCACTGGTACTGAAGCCGGAGCCGGGGATAAAAGAGAATGTCGCTGTACTAGACTTCGCCAGCATGTACCCCAGTATCATGGTTAAGTACAACGTGGGCCCAGACACGCTTGTGAGGGGGAATGAAGAGGTCAGTGATGACGAGGTTAACGTAGCCCCCATGGTTGGACATAGATTCAGGAAAACCCCTGACGGCTTCTTCAAAGGGGTCCTACTAAGGTTTCTGAAGTGGAGGCGCGACATAAAGTCTAGGCTGAAACGGCTAAAGCCCGGTTCCCCCGAGTACCTCCTCCTAGACCAGAGGCAAAGGGCAATCAAGGTTTTGGCCAACGCTATGTACGGTTACATGGGGTGGAGCGGGGCTAGGTGGTACTGCAAGGAATGCGCTGAAGCGGTCACCGCCTGGGGGAGAGAACTCATCCTCACAGCGATTAACCACGCTAGGAAACTCGGGTTAAAAGTATACTACGGCGACACTGATAGCTTATTCGTAGACTACGACAAGGAAAAGGTAGAAGCACTCATCAAGTACGTGGAGGAGGAAATGGGGTTTGAAATAAAGATAGACAAGATCTACAAGAGGATAATTTTCACAGGAGCGAAGAAGAGATATGCAGGGCTCACCGTTGACGGTATAATAGACGTGACGGGCCTCGAGGCTGTTAGAGGGGACTGGTGTGAACTAGCGAAAGAGGTGCAACTAGAGGTTCTCCGGATAGTACTCATAAAAGGCTCCACGAGAGAGGCAGTGGATTATGTAAGGCGTGTAATAAACGATCTCAGATCAGGACGCATACCTCTCGAGAAGCTTGTCATATGGAAGACCCTGACTAGAAGGCCTAGTGAATACAAGGTAGATGGGGCGCATGTCAAAGCTGCCCTCATTCTAGAAAAGATGGGGTACAAAGTAGCGCCTGGTATGAAGATTGGTTATGTCATAGTCAAGGGACACGGGAAACTGTCTGACAGAGCTAAACCATTCATACTGGCATCACCCGATGAGGTCGACATCGACTATTACGTTGAGAAACAGATTATACCTGCTGCGCTAAGAGTCCTCCAAGTACTGGGAGTAAGTGAAAATGAGTTGAAAATGAGGAGCCGGGGACAGAGGTCCCTGTTTGACTTTATGTGAGATCCTGGAAAGTGAAGAACTGAACTCCCGGAGGTCTCACAGTTATTTTACCCGTCCTGACACCGATTATTATTTTAACACCCTTAGACGCGGCTAAATCAAGTAGCCTCTGCGTTATTATTCCATCCATCAGTATAGCAAAGACTTTCGAGTCCTCCAAGCCTTCAAGCTCCCGGACGAGGTCTCTGACAGGCAGTCTCTTTATCTCATTCCACTGCGAGTCATATAATACGGCTTCCAGCGTGCCTTTCAGACTGTTTATATTGTCTAAAACCTCTTTTGGTATAGCTATTGTCTGGACTCCCGGTTCCTCTACTTTCCCGCCTTCCTCAACTTCTACTTTCTCCTCTTTCCCGCCCGTTTCTCCAGCAGGCTTCTCTTTCTCTTCTTCAGCTTCCTTTACTTTCTTCTCCTCAGGCTTGGACTCGGCAACCTCTTCTTTCCCGGTTTCCTCTTTCTCTATGCCAAGCTTTTTCCTCATCTGGTCTGCAGGAACGATGTCTTTGAGGGATCTAGTTATCTCCTTTCCAGTTAAATCCTCCACTTCTTTTCCTGGAGGGGCACGCGCTACATAGTCCACGTCAACCTCGCTGAGCAGTGTCTTCAGTATTAACTCTCCACCACGGTCTCCGTCCACGAATGCTATTGTCGTCTTCTTCTTAGCTAACTCCTTAATTGTGTCAGGAACTTTTTCCTTGGCACCTTCAAGTGCTATTGTATTCTTGATGCCATACTTCATTAGGTTAATTACGTCAGCCCTGCCTTCTACTATAATTACAGTGTCGCTCTTATCTACATCCGGGCCTGCTGGAAGCCTGTCATCACCATAATATATTACTTCAGGAGGCTTCTCAGGTGAGACAATTTTCTTTAGGATCTCCTTCGTATCTGGCGTCGACTCTTTCCACTGGTTGAGAATACTCTTCGCTCGCTCCACTATTTTCTCCAGTTTCTCTAGCCTGAGGTCTTTTATTTCAACAAGCTGTATCCTAGCATCATAGGGGCCTACTTTATCTATAGTCTCTATCATAGCTGCTATTACAGCAGTCTCCGGCCTGCTCAGGTTGCTGGGTATCTCTATTTCACCAACTGTTTTTGACCCTTGATGCTTGATATCTACCTTGATCCTACCGATTCTACCTTTGTCCTGGAGCTCTCTCAGGTCAAACTCCTGGCCTAGCAACCCTTCTGTCTGGCCGAAGATCGCTCCTATAATGTCATGCCTGTCTACACGGCCGTGTATTTCGATTTTAAACTTGATTACATACTTCAATCATTCTCACCTTGCTCGCTACCACGTAAGCGTAAACATCACATTCTAGTGGATCAATACGGTATTCTCGATCCACTGGCCTGCGCTCTATTTTGTTTAGAATGGATATGCACTGGTTGTTTTTATTGTTTCCTGTCAGGATCTATTTCTAGGAGAATTGTATTTCGGTTTTGCAGGTGATAGCTTATAGTAAAACTATTGATAAGAAAATGAATAAAGGGAAGCCGAGGGGCTTTAGATCCTGCCCCTCAGCTTCATAGCGTCGTAGACTCTCTTGACTGCCAGGGCGTATGCTGCAGCTCTCATGTTGTACTTGGATGTGTCTAGTTTGTTCTGCCAGAAGTCCCAGACTGCGTGGAAGTTGTTTGTCATCTTCTCTTCTAGCCTTGCCTTCACTTCTTCCTCTTTCAGCCATCCGCCCATTCTGTTGTTTACCCATTCGATGTGGCTTACAATGACTCCTCCCGCGTTCGCGAGGATGTCTGGAACTACTACTATTCCCTTCTTCGTGAGTATCTCTTCACCGTCTGGTGTAGTTGGACCGTTTGCTGCTTCCGCGATTACCTTTGCCTTCACTTTATCAGCGTTCTCGGCTGTTATCTGGTTCTCTAGTGCTGCGGGTATCAGGACGTCTACGTCTAGGAACAGTGGGTCCTGTGTACCTATCTTCTTCTCTACGTCGGGGTAGTTTATGACTGAACCAGTCTTCTGCTTGACCTCAATGAGTTTCTCAACGTCTAGACCTTTCGAGTTGAATATGCCGCCTTTGCTGTCGCTTACAGCTACGATGATTGCTCCCATTTCTGCCAGTGACTTGGCTGCGAATTGTCCAGCGTTTCCGAAGCCCTGTATTGCAACTGTCTTGCCTTCGATGCCTCCTAGGACTTTCTTGGCTGCTTCTGCTGCTGTTACTGCTGTACCGTGGCCTGTGCTTATTACTCTTGTGTAGAGTCCGCCTAGTAGGAGTGGTTTTCCTGTGACTACGCCGAAGGCGTGGAAGCCTTTGAGCCTGCTGTATTCATCCATGTACCATGCCATTGTCTGGGGGTTAGTGTATACGTCAGGTGCGGGTATGTCCTCGTCTATACCTACTACTTTGGATATCATTTCAAAGTATTTCCTGCTCAATCTCTCTAGTTCTCCTGGGCTGAGCTTGTGGGGGTCTACTTTTATTCCTCCTTTACCTCCACCGTAGGGTAGCTGGGCGAGGCTGTTCTTCCAGGACATCCACATTGACAGGGCTATGACCTCATGTTCATGGACGTCAGGGTGGTATCTTATTCCGCCCTTGTAGGGTCCGAGGGCACTGTTGTGCTGGCTTCTCCAGCCTGTGAAGACTTTGACTGTGCCATCGTCCATTTTTACGGGGATGCTCACTCTAATAAGCCTCTCGGGTACTGCGAGTACTTCGTATACCTCGTCTGATAAGCCGAGTATTTCTATGGCTTCTTTTAGCTGTTTCTTTGCTTCCTCATATGGATCACGGGTTGTGTGACTCATGTATATCACCATAGTTTGGGTTTTCGGGTTACCCTATTTGACAGGGTTTATTATTTAAGTGTTTCCATTTGTATATTTAGAAACATGAGGATATAGAGGGAAAACCCGGTGTTTGACGGGTAAAAGAATCCT
>JALUZI010000085.1 GCA_027012045.1 Desulfurococcales archaeon | reverse complement strand
GTTTTCCTATCTCTTTGACGGGCGGATGAGGCTTTATTAGTTCATCTAAGCGATATATCTTAAGCCCAGTATTACAGGACGGTTCCGGGGCTCTGGAAGATTGGGGCTAAAAGACATAGTAACAGGTAGATACGCGAGGGAAGCAGTGAGAATCGGTTGGCCTCTCGTCATAGTAGAGTCTCTAGACAGCATCGTATCAATAACAGACACCTTCTTCGTATCCAGACTAGGCGACACAGCGATCGCGGGAGTAGGACTCGCCTCATACATAGGATGGCTACTCTCCGTGTTCGGCTCCCTATACTACGTTGGAGTAATGGTTCTAGTGGCGCAAGCGGTTGGAGCGGGGAAACACGGTAAAGCAAGCATGGTAGTAGGGGAATCACTAACCGCATCCGCCGCACTAGCTATTCCCATCGCTCTTGTCGGGAGCAAGTACGCGTCAACACTGATAGGCCTAATAGGTGGAAGTGGACCGGTACTAGAAGCCGGCTCCAGATACCTGGAGTGGAGGGCTATAGGGATAGAATTCTGGTTCATCCTCCTAGTACTAGACGCGGCCTTCAGAGGATCAGGAAGGACAAAACCCCTGCTATACTCGTCAATATCGACAGCCACCCTAAACACGATTCTAGACCCGCTACTAATCTATGGCCTCCTCGGCCTTCCACGGCTAGGGGTCAGAGGTGCAGCACTAGCATCTGTAACCAGTATAGCGGTAGGGGCAACACTAGACTACCTCCTCACAACGCGTTTCCTAGACTTCTCGGCGAGACCTAGATTACCCTCGTCACAAGCGTTGCACGCGGCTAAAGTGGGTTTACCGGCGCTTGTGGAGAGAGTGGTATTCGCCGGTGGAAACAACCTCTACATAAGGACTATCAGCACATGCGGCGCGACCGCTCTAGCAGCCCACACAATAGGTGTCCGGATAGAATCTATCGCTTACATGCCCGCCTTCGCCATAAGCACTGCAGCTTCGAGTATTATAGGCCAGCTGGTTGGGTCGGGCAAGGAAGGGGAGGCTAGGAGAGCGGGTTTCGAGATAGCGGGAATAACGGCTCTCCTAATGCTTGCAGTAGGCCTATCCCTAGTGGCAATGTCTCCATATGCACCAGCCGCCTTTACTGATAACCCTGAGACTATGAGGCTAGCCATGATCTACCTTATACTCGCAGGTATATCAGAACCGGGCCTCGGGGTGATAATGACTATTGGGGGTTCCATCAGAGGGGCTGGCGAGACTCGGGTTCCCACAGTTATAAACCTGGCGAGCCTTTACCTGGCCCGTATAACACCGGCGTACATTATATCGGTGAAACACATATCTCTCATGGGAATATGCCCCTTGGGCCAGTGGCTCTCTATGGATCTCGACATAGCCGTTAGAACAATTGTTTTCATATATGTTTACCACAGGTTTATACATAGGATGGCCAGGAGGCTGGTTTAGCTCAACTTTATCAACCATGTTCAACCCTATCTTATGCAGGGGGTGCCTTACGCGTGGAGTTCTATGATCTTCACGGTAAAACCGCCCTCGTTACAGGGTCCTCTAGAGGGATAGGTGCCGCTACCGTACTAGCTTTCGCCAAGAGAGGAGCCAATGTTGTAGTCAACTATGTGAAGAACCGGGATAAGGCCCTAGATGTAGCCGAGAAAGCGAGGAAACTAGGGGCTCAGGCTATAGTCGTCAAGGCTGATGTTGGAGACTGGGATGAGGCTGGAGAGCTTGTTGACAGGACTGTGGAGGCTTTCGGAGCCATTGATTACCTGGTCAATAACGCTGGAATTTTCATGCTTAAACCGTTTATCGAGACAGGGCCTAGCGACTGGGAGGCCATGATTAGGACACACGTGTACGGAGCCCTTAATGTTACAAGGAGAGCACTTCCCTACATGAGGAAGGGAGGCAGTATAGTGAATGTTTCCAGCATTGTCGGGGTTAAACCTTCCCCCGGGCCTGGCAGGGTTGCATATGCAACAGCGAAGGCGGCGCTTATCGGTTTGACTCTCAGCCTGTTTGTTGAACTGGCTGGTAAGGGGATAAGGGTTAATGCTGTTGCTCCGGGGTTAACGTTGACTGATATGGTCCGGGAAGGTATTCCGAACTTGGAGGAGAGGGCTAAGCGTATTCCTGTGGGTAAGATCGGTAGTCCGGAGGAGGTTGCGGAGGCTATTGTGTTCATGGCTGTTCACCCGTATATAACTGGGGAGGTTCTAGTTGTTTCTGGAGGTGAGTGAGGCCTCTTACTCGAGGGATAATAGGATTATCCCGGTTAACGCGAATACTACTCCAAGTATTTTCTTCGGGTCTGCCTCCTCTCCGAGGAAGAGGTATGATAGTAGGAAAGTCACGGCTGGGTATACGCTGGTCATGGCTATTACTGCACCGGCTGACGCTTTCTCTAGGGCTTTAATCACGAAGAGGTATCCTAGTGTCCCGAATACTCCGGCTGCCACTATTATGAGCACTGGGTATCCTAGTGTTATCCTCGGCTTATACAATATGTAGAGCCATGGGATGACTAGCAGCGGTGCAAGTGAAGCAATAATATATACTGAGATCCCGGTCATCCCCTTCATCGTAGCGTACTTGATTAGTACTCCCCATAGTCCCCACGCTAGTATTGCGAGAATACTGTATAGGACCGCCCTGGAATCCATTGGTTCCACCGTTCCACGGCTCTGCCTGTTTTTATGTAGTCAGCCAATATAATAAAATGATCTCATAAGGATGAAGGGGCGTGAATCTAGATCATCGACCATTTATTCAGTGCTGAGGAAAGGGATAATGATTCGAGAATAAAAGGAAAAAGGTGGGTTTAGGCTAGACCTAGCTGTTTCAGGGTCTTCTCGCTGACGAACTTGTAGGTTATGCCACAG
>JALUZI010000084.1 GCA_027012045.1 Desulfurococcales archaeon | reverse complement strand
CTACATATCCGATTAAACTTGGGGAGAAGTTTGCTTTTTGGTTTTTTAGATAGGCTAGAACTAGCGGTTCTAGGTTATTCTCGTTGAGTATTCTATATGATTTGACGTGGATTTTCCTGCCCGAACGGGTTATTGCCTCGAAGTTCTCGCTGCCTGTACCCGGCGGTTCCATGTGTGCTGTTTCCACGTGGTCTAGTGGTTCTAGGAGAACACTGTTCGCTCCCGGTACTTTGTTTCTCAGTATTTGATCGTAGAACAATGGATTCAATTCCCCAGGTAACAATTCGATTTTACCCGAGACTTCTCTCAGAGTATATCCAGTAAAGAATTTCTTCCCACACGCGGAACCATAAACTATGGTAACACCAGAAACATCGGTGCAGTACTCAATAGCGGGTTCTTCCCGGCAATTAGGCGGATACCAGTTCTCCCTGATTATTCTGTTCTTCAATAAATCCTCTTCGAGGCAAGTCTCCCGGTTGTCATCAAGCGAGTCCCGAACATTCAAAGCGATAGACCCCGGCTGGATATTATCAGTTAAATAATTTCGTGTTAATAATTGTATTATTAGGTAGCAAGGTATGTATAACGATGATCTACATTCCTGTAAAGTTCTTTTCAAAGGCCCGCTCAAGAATGGAGTTATCATAACTATAAGGAGGGCGTGTAAAGAGGACCGTGAGAAACTTATAAGGTTCTATGAAAGGCTCTCAACAGAATGCATATATAACAGGTTCATGGGAATAATTAGGTACTTTGACCCTTATGTTGACAGGCTCCTAAAAGGGAGAGCTATAGTTATTGTTGCAGAGGCGCCTGATGGTGAAATAGTTGGAGTTGCAGAGGCGGTTTTCGACGAGAAGGGAAGAGCCGAGTCGGGTATAGCTGTCCTGGACGACTATCAGGGACTCGGAATAGGGTCTCTCCTGGGTAAGTATATACTTGAGGAGGCCCGTAGGGCGGGTATAAAGAAAATGTACGCGTACATAATGTCATCGAACATACGAGCCCTCAACATGGCTCTGAAATACGGGGCTAGAATAGAGAAGAAGTATAGTGGGATGACGTATATAGTATTCGATCTTTCAGAGAGACCAAGCGATGATAAAAGTTGAGTGTGGCGCGGGGACGGAACTATAGGAAAATAGTTTACTCCGAGGAACAGTGGAGATTACTGGGTATGCTAAGGGCGAAAGCGGCAAGACTACTGGAATGCCTAGCCAGAAGCAGTTTATACGCGATAGTCCACGGTAGCGTGGCAAGAGGCGATGTCCATCCTGGGAGCGATGTAGACGTCTTCATACCCGTTACTGTGAGCCATCCAGTGCTCCTTGAAACCCTGTACGCGTGTGGTGAAGGGGTATTTGAGACTAGAATAGTTCAAGCGACACCGAATTATGTTCCTAAGGTCTATCTTATTCTGGATCCTGATGAGTCCAGGATAGTATCCTATCCGCTTGGACAGCTCACTCGGGGTGAGAGGGAGTTCTATAAGTGGGGAGGCGAGCTTGGACTCGACGATTTAAAAAGGGAGAAACGCGTTCCAGGTGTAAATAAAGATCTTCTACTCATAATACCCCAGGATGACGGGCACCTCGAAATGCCTGTTATTGGAAACGAGAGCTATACTGCCAGAGTCGTCGGGGTTAGCCTTGAAACTGTTTATGAAAGAGTCCGGGTCCTAACTGCGAGGCGGGAGAAGGGTAGAACGGGTGTTTTCCTGGAGATAAGTGTTCCAGGTGACAGTGATTTATCCGAAGTAGTTAAAAGGATTGCAAGTAAGAACCCCTTTTTCAGGAAGAGGCTTGGTATTCTATGACGGGGGAAACGCTTGGTGACCCTTCTAAAGCTGTGATTAGCAAGCCCTGGCTTCCCAAAGGGTGTAACTACTGTTTTACTGGTGGTAAAGCTGTAATTTTCGTGACTGGGCTGTGCGATGACGGGTGTTTCTACTGTCCAGTAAGCAGGGAGAGGCTTGGCAGGGATGTTTTCTATGTTAATGAGGAGAAAATTGATTTTGGAATGTTGGAAATGGAAATAGAGAGATCGGGTGCTTCTGGGGCTAGTATAACAGGCGGGGATCCTCTAGCAGTTCCGGGTAGAACTGTCTCAGTGATCAAAAGGCTCAAGAGAAGCTTCGGCCAGGAGTTCCATATTCACCTTTATACAAGTGGGAGATACGCTAATAAGGGCATACTATGGGAGCTTTACTCCGCTGGTTTAGATGAAATAAGGTTTCACCCCACGAGAAAACATCTCCTCGGAAAAATAAGGCAAGCAGCCAGAATAGACGGGTGGAGCGTGGGAGTAGAGGTCCCGGTGGCCCCTGGATTCGAGTCCTGGCTGAAGTCTATAATAGAGTTTGCAGATAGTGCTGGAGCTGGATTCGTGAATTTGAACGAGCTCGAGGTATCCCCCGCGAATATTTACGAGTTAGAGGCGAGGGGGTACAAGCCTTCTCGTAAAAAACCCGTAGTAGAAGGAGCGTTTGAAGCCGGGTTGAGACTGGTTAGGTGGGCGCGTGAGAAGGGTTTCAAGGTAAATGTCCACCTGTGCCCTGCGACTTACAAGGATGCTGTACAAACCAGGAATAGGTTCATCGCTACTGGCCGCTTGGACTTGAAGCCGTATGAGGTCCTCACACCTGAGGGTACGGTCAAATACGGGGTTCTAAGGAGCTGCAAGGTTCCACCAAGCGGGGAATACGAGTATATTGGAGATGAATACAGGGGATTGCCTGATATAGAAAAAATAAGGATTACAGCCTCTCAACACGGATGTCTGGGCTTCGTAGAGGAGGCCCATCCAACGCGGGCTAGGAAGCCTGTGATTGAGTCAGTCCAAGTCTACCCTTGAAACATAAACATTAGCTGAGAACTCATCTACTTCACGCTTACTAGGCATATTG
>JALUZI010000083.1 GCA_027012045.1 Desulfurococcales archaeon | reverse complement strand
GAGATCCCCCAAGCTACCACCTTTAGACGCCTGCTTCACCAGCAAATCTAAATCCTCATCCTTTATCATAGCATTCTCAACAAGGTCCTCTCTACCCTTCCTCCTGGCGATTCTCCAATAAGCAAAAAGAGGACCATAATCGTCTACGATGAACCCGGTTGCAAACGGTGGCTTCTCACTTTTACCTCCGCAGATTTCCTCTCGCTCGTCCTGCAACGCTTGCACCTCAACTTTTAATGATTGGTGAATGAAGAAAATAACAAGGAGGGTTCTAGGAGGACAAGGGAGCATTGCAGGTATTCGTTCTAGACACCACAGCAGTGACTGAGGCAAGGCTCAAGAGCAAGTTCGGCACAAGCGATCTAGAATCAATTGTTAAGAGGATAACGGAGCTTATAAGGGACTCTAGACTAGAGCTCGGAGCCACTTTCTACATGACGCCAAGTACTTGGAACGAGCTGAGAAGGTTCCTCCTAGGGAACAATGTCTCCCTCGACACTGTCAACGAGTTGTCTGCCTGGATAACAGTTAAGGCGCCGGACAAGTTGACCGTGAAGCTCCCGGCCTCGGTTTTCTCCGAGTACATATCTGATATGAGGAAACGAGTGTACAAAGGGCTTAGAGTAGCGGAGGACATGATTAAGAAAACCCGTAGAGAATGTGTTGGAGCAAACGACGACGAGTGTTACGGGGAGATAATCAGAAGCCTACGGGACAAGTACAGGGAAGCCCTTAGGAAAGGGATAATAGACAGTCCCGAGGACTTCGACACGGTCATCCTAGCATTAGAGCTTAAGGGAGCCGTGGTGTCGAGCGACGCGGGAATCAAAAATATGTGCGAGCATCTTGGAATTATGGTTATAGACCCGGAGCAATTCGTGGAAGCACTCAAGAGAATGCTCAGCCGGGCGAGATCCCTGAGAAGACCCGGTGTCTCCGGGTAAAATAGTTTAAAACCCAGGTTCCTCGAAAAATAATGGTTGGTGCCGCCGTAGCTCAGCCGGCAGAGCACCGGCCTCGTATCGGTTCCGAGCTCCGAAGTCGCGGGATAGCCGGGGGTCCCGGGTTCAAATCCCGGCGGCGGCTCCACATCCTATTCCATAAACTGTTTAATCCGCCTACCAACCGTTATCTCACCGGGGAACAGGGAGTAATGCTACCGCTGTGGCTCGAGTATATTGCAGCACCGATAATAGGGTTCATAGCAGGCTTCATAGGAACCCTCCTAGGAATAGGCGGCGGCTCCATAATGGTACCCACAATGGTGCTAATAGGCATAGACATAAAGAAAGCAGTACCCGCAAGCTTGTTCGCCATACTAGGAACAAGCGCGGGAGGGTTAAGGAAGCTCTACAAACACGGTTTAGTTGACTACAAACTAGCATTAACGCTCGAAACAGCCTCCGTTACAGGGGCGGTTATAGGAGTATACTTCTTCGGCAGGGAGTCAAGCAGTATACTCGTCGCGCTACTAGGTGTAGTACTGATAGCCACAGGCATCTTGTTTACATACAAGGAGAAAACAGGAAAAGCCTCACCAGAAGAGGACAAATCCCCGATTAGACTCACGGGAGCTCTGCTGGTTAGCCTGCTTGCAGGCTTCCTATCAGCGACGCTGGGCATAGGGGGAGGAGTACTCAAGGTTCCTATACTAGTTGTTTTCCTTGGGCTTGAGATACATAGAGCAGTATCAACAAGCAAGCTGATGGTGGGAATAACCGCGCTTACAGGTGTCCTAGGCTACATTTATACTGGCCACATGGATATAATTCTCGCAACACTGCTTCTACTGGGGACATATAGTGGTGCAAAGTTGTCTACCAATGTAATGCTAGAGCTGGACAGTAAGTGGCTGATGATCCTAGCAGCATCCTATTACTTTATAATGGGTGGGGTAATGATATACAAGTCCCTCTAGTACAACTAAACTACATTAGAGTAAAGGAATTTATATTGACCTCTCTAACCAGCGGACATGGGTGTAAACCGGTTTGTCAAGCATACTAACATGGACAATACCGCTCACAAGCATAACAATAGGTAACCTAATTTGGGCCATTGTTATAGCTATTGTCGGGTATATTATCATTAAATCGTTCGAACAAGTGTTTAGGAAGAGCCTTATACGGATAGGGGCACCTGAACTTGTTGCAGGCGTTCTAACACGGCTAACCGTAGTATTGTTATATGTTGTCCTGATACTTGCAGTGGCTGCAGCGCTAGGCTTTAACACTGGAAGTGTAGTAGTAGGACTATCCGCTATAATCGGCCTAATATTAGGTTTCGGATTGCAAGATACTATGAACAACCTGGCGGCCGGGGTGTGGATAGCTGTCTCCAGGGCTTTCTCTAAAGGCGACCTGGTCAGCGTGTCAGGCTACACTGGCATCGTAGACGATGTAGGCATTCTCTCCACAGTTCTCAAGCAACCAGACAATACTGTCATAACTATCCCTAACAGGAATGTCTGGGGTTCACCTATAGTCAACTATACCAAGATGCCTATAAGGCGGGTAACTCTAAACGTAGGAGTAGCTTATGGTACGGACTTGGATAAGGCTGTTAAAATAGCGCTGGAAACTGTTTCCAGTATAGATGGCGTATTAAGCGACCCTCCTGCCCAGGTTGTTGTCTCAGAGCTCGCTGACTCCTCTGTGAACCTCCAGGTAAGAGCATGGGTGAAGAAAGAGGATTTCGCTAGTGTTAAGGAATCCATAATGAAAGCTATCTACAAGAAGTTCAGCGAGGAGGGGATAGAAATACCGTTCCCACAGCTCGACGTGCATGTACGTGACATGCCTAGCTCGTAAACCTTTCCTCAATCATTCTCGTTTAACTTCATTATTTTACTCCACGCTTTATAGACCCTATAGCTGTCATATACGCTAATAACAGACGCTACAGATAGCAACACATCACCCATCAAGACA
>JALUZI010000082.1 GCA_027012045.1 Desulfurococcales archaeon | reverse complement strand
GCTATTGAGGGCTCTATCGTAGACATGTCTAGGACTATTACCTTGGTGTAAACGGGCTCAGGCTCGTCTAGACTGTAGAACAGCTTCTGTTTCTTGAGGTACTCCTCCACGAACTTGACGTGCTCTACTGGTCTCCCGGTTAGCTCTAGGTATTTCAGTGTCACCTCGTCCGGTGGGAAGTAGCCCATTGTAGCCCCGTACTCGGGGGCCATGTTCGCCACTGTCGCCCTGTCGGGCAAGCTTAGCTTCTTTACTCCTGGACCGAAGAACTCGACGAACTTACCTACCACGCCTTCTTTCCTTAGTAGCTCTGTTACCGTGAGGACTAGATCGGTGGCTGTGGCTCCCTCGGGTAGTTCGCCCACTAGTTTTACTCCAACCACGTCTGGTACTAGCATGTAGTAGGGCTGTCCGAGCATTACTGCTTCTGCCTCTATTCCTCCAACTCCCCAGCCTAGGACTCCGAGGCCGTTTATCATGACTGTGTGGCTGTCTGTCCCTATCAGGGTGTCCGGGAAGGCCTCCAAGCCGTTCTTCGTTTCACGGAGATGCACGACCTGGGCTAGGTACTCGAGGTTCACCTGGTGTATTATACCCTTGCCCGGCGGGACTACTCGGAAGTTGCTTAGCGCGTTCTGCGCCCATTTCAGGAGCATGTATCTCTCGCGGTTCCTCTTGTACTCCATGTCGAGGTTCTTGAATAGCGAGTATACTGTTCCGAAGAAGTCGACTTGGACGCTGTGGTCTATTATGAGGTCACCAGGTATCAAGGGGTTGACCCAGGAAGGGTCTCCTCCAAGGTCTTTCATCGCGTCCCTCATTGCGGCGAAGTCCACTACTGCCGGGACTCCAGTGAAGTCTTGTAGGACCACTCTAGACGGCATGAAGGGTATTTCCTTCCTCTCTCCCTGAGGCTGCCACTTCGCTAGCGCCATGACGTCTTCTTCTGTAACGACGTAGCCGTCGTAGTGGCGTGCCTGGTTCTCCAGGAGTATCCTTATCGAGTATGGTAGTTTGTCCAGGTCGGTTACTCCCATTTCCTGGAGTTTCCTTAGGCTGTAGACGCGGGCTTTACCTTTATATGTGTCCATTTCTTCTATGATGGCGTTTTTATCGAACACCAATTCCTACACCTCAAAACCCGTGTGGGCTACGCGCGTAGCGCTCTCCAAGTCTACCATATAGCCTGTTGTCATAATATTATTTGTTGCTATAATTTTAGACAATGATTAATCCTGTTCCGTGAAAACCGGTCTAAAAAACTATTTTTCCGATATAAACAAGCGTATGCCAAGAGGTGGACTCGAAGAATGGCGCCCAGAGACATATACTCGAGGAAATGGCGTGTATGGTGGAGCGAAACTGACGCTGCAGGCATAATGCACTTCTCGAAGTACTTCGCAATATGCGAGAGGCTAGAGGAAGAGTTCTACTTCCACATTGGAATAGGAGAGAAAGCCAGGATGGCCGGGCACAAAATATGGTTCCCCAGAGTCCACGCTGAGTGCGACTACAAGAAACCACTGCTCCCCAGGAGAACATACGAGGTTGCGCTAACATCCATCGAAATCGGGCGGAGCAGCATAACCTACTCATACGAGTTCCGTAACAGCGAGGGAGAGCCTGTAGCTAACTGTAAAATAGTGACTGTAACAGTGACAGGGTTTCCGCCCCAGAAAATACCTGTTCCAAGAGAGCTGAGGGAAATACTGGTCAAGCACGGTGCGGTGGAGAAAGCTAGTGCTGGGTGATGGGGGGTCTAATAACAAGGTACCTCGTCATCTCAGCCCCCGCCTCCCTCAGCCTCCTTTCGAACTCCGTTATCCTCGTACTGTTCCCCCTGACGTGGAGCATCCGCACGCACTTCCCATCACTCGTGTGGAAGTGGAGGCCCAGCAGTGCTATGTCGTTATACTTCTCAACCACACTGGAAACTCTTCCAGCCAGCTCGGCTGGATGCTTGACTATTAGCACGCCCTCACACTCGTGGGGGATGATAATGTGTAGCCTGTCATGTATAAACTCCTCTAGAGCCCTCTCAACCAGGCTACTCCTAGTAGTGCTGAGCCTCGTGGCGAGTAGATCCAGGTTCTGGGCGAGCCTTTCATCTATTGAGACTCCGAACCTCCTCTTCCCAGGTTGCTCCATCACGCTTCACCTCTTGGCCGCTATAGCTATGATGTAGCCGGTAAGTAATACTAGGCCGACACTAGCACTTACCTGGAGGTTCAGGGATACACCTACCAGAAGCCCTATTACAGCACTAGTCACCGCCGCGGTAACACTGTAGAGAACTACCTGCCTCCCACTCCTCGACACCAGTAATGCCAGTGATGACGGGAGAAGGATCAACACGTGTTCCAGAACGTAGCCCACGGTTCTCATGAACCCTATGGAGGACAGGGATAACAGTAGTAGGAAAACTATATCGTAGAGCTCTGCTCTTATACCCGTTGAAACAGCAAAGTCCCTGTCCACGCCTAGGAGAATTTGTTCTCTCAAGAATGGGGTCAGGAGGACTAGTAGTAGGAGTGTTATGAAACCCGCTAATAATACGTCGCTCCACGTTGAGAGGAGGGGGTCACCTAGTATATAGCTCCATAGGCTTGTTTGCAGAGGGTAGTTCGTGAGTACATAGTATATCAGCGCGACGCTGAGGGAAGCGGTTGCCGCTACATAGACCGAGGTGGCTGTATCCTCAGAGACCCCCTTACGCTCCAGTATGTAGATGAAAAGCGGTAGAGGCGTACCTATAATTATAGCCCACTCGCTCGGCGATAAACCGTAGAGTATGCTTAGAGGTATGCCGAGCACGGCGGATAGCAGTGCCGAGTGAGGCATTGCGGCCGCTAGGAACATCATTCTCCTACCGGATATCACTGGGCTCAGTATACCGAAGGATAGTCCCGCGAGAACTATGAGTACTAGCCAGTTCCACTCAAACAGCATGGGTATCCACCACGTGGACACACTCCTTAAC
>JALUZI010000081.1 GCA_027012045.1 Desulfurococcales archaeon | reverse complement strand
ACAGGGTTCTACGAGATGCAGACACTCTACAACAAGCTGCTCCAGTACGAGGGATGGGAAAGGTATGACGAGTGGTTCGTCACTAACATAGCCATGGAGAACGGTGTCTACAAGGGCCTCTTCGCGCTGAACCTAAGGGACGGCAAGATGTACCTGTTCAGGAGCAAAGCACTGATCATAGCGACGGGAGGAGCAGGCAGACTATTCAACTTCACCACTTACGCGCACACAGTGACGGGAGACGGGTACGCCATGGCCTACAGGGCAGGCATGGCGCTCAAGGACAACGAGTTCTTCCAGTTCCACCCCACTGGACTAGTGCCCAATGGCATACTGATAACAGAGGGAGCAAGAGGAGAGGGAGGATACCTCCTCAACAACAAGGGAGAGAGGTTCATGAAGAAGTACGCTCCGAACTACATGGAGCTAGCGCCTAGAGACGTTGTCAGCAGGGCGATGTGGACCGAGATACTTGAGGGCAGGGGATTCGTACACGAGGAGAGTGGTCTAGAGTACATACTCCTAGACCTCAGGCACTTAGGTGAGGAAAAGCTGAACGAGAGGCTTCCAGCCGTAAGAGAGATAGCGATAAGGTACATTGGTGTAGACCCCGCGGAGGAGCCTATACCAGTCAGGCCAGCGGCCCACTACAGCATGGGCGGAATACACACAAACAAATACTCCATGGCCCTAGACGCCGAGGGCAACTGGATCAAGGGAGTATGGGTAGCCGGTGAAGCCGGGGCAATGAGCATCCACGGAGCCAACAGGCTCGGAACAAACAGCACAGCAGAATGCTTGACCACAGGTAAAGTAGCAGGGTTCCTAGCAGGCAAGTACGTCTTAGAGGGAGCCCAGCTACCCGAGATGCCCTCCGAGGAGAGGATACAGAGGGAGGAGAAGTGGATCTACGATGAGATGCTGAAGAAGGAGTCCGGCGAGTCGCTCTACACTATAAGGAACGAGCTGAGGAACACGATGGGTAAGAACTTCTACATATTCAGGGACGAGGAAGGGATGAAGAAGGGACTAGCGAAGATAATGGAGCTGAGGAAGAGGATGAAGAACGTCTACCCGTTCGACAAGAGCAGGATCTACAACACCGACCTAATAGCCGCCATAGAGACCCAGAACCTTCTAGATACAGCGTTAGTAGTAGCCAAGGGAGCCCTAGCAAGGCAGGAGAGCAGGGGAGCCCACTACAGGCTGGACTTCCCGAAGAGGGACGATGAGAACTGGCTGAAGCACACGATAGCCGTCAGGTACGGCGAGGACGATGTACAGCTATCCTACATCCCGGTTGAAATTACAACTTGGAAGCCCGTAGAGAGGAAGTATTGAGGTGGTCTCCATGAGTAATGGTACACTCAGGAAGAACCTTCCCGGCCTTCTCCAGGCCAGTCTGAACCCTTGGCTCATAAAAGTGAGGGACCACCCTGAGAGGCTGGCATTCATCCTCCACAGGGTGACCGGTGTCATAATAATACTATACCTAATGGCCCACATATTCGTGACGAACACACCCACCAGAGCCGGCTGGGAGGCATGGACCCAGGTGATGGATCAGTTCGGCAACAACATATGGAACAAGATCGGAGAATGGATTGTCGCTGGAGCAGTAATATTCCACGGGCTGAACGGTATAAGGCTGCTCCTAGTAGAGTTCTTCGGAGTAGGAGTGGGACGCCCAGTACATCCGAAGCCCCCATATAGACCTGTGAGCCTCTACGCGGGGCAGAGGCTTATGCTGCTAATAGTTTTCAGCCTAGCCGTTATCGGTTGGGTTTGGGCTGGACTCATAATATTCGGGTGATAACCATGGGTAGAGCGTCAAACATCCAGATGTGGCAGTATCTCACAGCTATACTGCTAATATTCTTCCTAGGCTTCCACCTGGCGGAGAGGATACCCCAGATAACAGGTATGAGCTACCATGAAAGCCTGAACGCTGAGAACGTGTACCACAACTACACGAGCTACGGCTGGGTGCTATGGTTCCTAGCCGCGATAGCGCTCTTCCACGGGCTTAACGGGCTAAGAGGAATATTCCTAGAGTGGAGGCAGGGAAGAGCATATACCCTGACGGTGAACGCGCTGTTCTGGCTGACATACCTGGTCCTCCTAGGAGTAGCAACTTGGACCGTTATAGGGCTACCCAAGCTAGGGTGAGGTGAGAAGCTATGAGTCTAGTGGAAGGAGGAATACCTACTCCACCCGAGAAAGTCGTATTCAAAATAAAGAGGTTCGACCCTGAGAAGCAAGAGTTCTACTGGAAGGAATACGAGGTCAAAACATACAGGGGAATGACGGTTCTAGACGCACTGCTCAAGATCAAGGAGGAGCAGGACAGCTCTCTAGCCTTCAGGTACAGCTGTAGAATGGGAGTATGCGGGAGCTGTGGAATGGTAATAAACGGAATGCCCAGGCTAGCCTGCCAGACACAGGTAGGTGCAATCGCCACCGAGGGCAACCCTGTCATAACGGTTGAGCCACTATACAACTACCCGCCGATAAGAGACTTATTCACAGACTTCACAGGGTTCTTCGAGAAGCACAAGAGCGTCAAGCCCTACATCATAAGGAAAGACCCCCAGGAAACCGAGGTCGGCGACGCCGAGTTCGAGATGAAGCCGGAGGATCTAGACGAGATATACCAGTTTACACTGTGTATAAGCTGTGGACTCTGCTACGCCGCATGCCCGGTAGCGGCAAGCGACCCGCTATACCTGGGCCCACAGGCACTGGCCTACGCGTGGAGATACGTTAAGGACGTCAGGGACGAGGGCTACGAGGAGAGGCTTAAGATAGTTGACACAGAACACGGATGCCACAGATGCCACTTCGCCGCTTCATGTAGCGCTGTATGCCCCAAGGTAGTGGATCCAGCTATGGCCATACAGAAGCTCAGGAGCACACTGTATAAGAAGAAGCTAGTGGGCTGGAAGAAGAAGACCAGCGGTAAAGTAGGGCCTTACCACTACGAGGGCCCGAGTAGGGCGAAGA
>JALUZI010000080.1 GCA_027012045.1 Desulfurococcales archaeon | reverse complement strand
ACTGTATAGTAGGGCGTGTACAGCTCCGCTACCTCTATGTTAAGAACGTCACGTATGTCCCCTGTCTTGACGTAATCGAACGCCTTATGGTTTCCGAAAAACGTTACTATGCTTTTTGCTGTTATGGATCCCTCAAGTTTGTCTTCTCTGAATACTAGAAGCCTCCTAAAGCCGTGTTTAACCATTAGCTTCATGGCGTCCCAGAGTGTGTCATTTATGTCTATTCCGATTACCGTTCTACTCATAACTTCTGCGACAGTTCTACCTGTCTCCTTCCCCGCGAGGTGTTTGACTAGGTCATGCTCAGTGACCACACCGGCCACAGTTCCAGACTTGTCGACTACAGGTAAAAACCCGGTTCCATGCTCAACCATTAATCGTAGGACTTCATCTATCCGTGAGTCGCTTCCAACCCAGACGGGTTCCTTCTTTACCAATGATTCAACAGCTGTCTTTTCTAGCGCGTCATAGATATTGTAGTTATATTTTTTCTCGATAATCTCGAAAAGCACACCACCGCCCATGTAGTTTACGAGGTCGGTGCTTGTCAGAACACCGTGGAGTGTCTCGTCGGCTTTCAGTACTGGCAGTCCCCTAACGTTATTGGACGCTATTTTCTCAACGGCTTCTAGTACGGTTGAATCCTTCTTTACCGATATAGGGGGCTTCGACGCTATGAGTAGTACTTCACCCATAGACCTTGTTATATGCTGGTTCCAGTTCGGCTTTCCATCGCTTCTAAGCCATCTATAGCCTTCAACTCTCCGCCTAACCGGTGGGGGTATATGATATGACATTATTAATCACCACGCTATAAACAGGATCTCCATATTCTATGGATTCCTCACTCCGAGAATATAACTTGTTATATCAGATCTATCGACAATTCCCACAAGCTTCTCCAGCTTATCCACCACGGGGATTCTCCCATAACCCCGTTCTGCCATTACCTCTATAAGGCTCCATAAGTCGGTGTCGGGAGTCACTGTTGTGACAGGTGAAGTCATGATTTCCGACACCTTGGCGCTTCTCGAAGGCCCCGACTCGGAGTCTAACGCTATTCTAGCAGCCCCCTTTCTTAATATGTCACTATGAGTAAGGATCCCTATACACCTCCCCCTGGAGTCCACCACGGGAATCCCAGCGAACTTCTCCTCCATGAGCTTCCGAATGGTATGGTGGATCGTGTCTTCAGCTGACACATATTTGAGTCTACCAGTCGACATGACTTCCTTGACCATGGTTTTTGACAGTTCATTCTTTCAAATCTCGTTCTTGTTTATCCATTTGACGAAAGATTCTAGACTGACAGTGCCTAGAGGAGTGTATCCATCGACGAGAGGGATCGTCCACTCGTCTCTATACACCATTTCCCTCAATAGAGACTTAACATTAGACTGCTTCTCCGCGACGAGGAGAGGCCGTTCTACCAGGTTTCTTGCTACATAATTGGTTTTAATTGACGTGACCGAGATTATGGTTGAACGGTAGATAATTCCAATTAAATTCCCCTTCTCCCCGGTTACGAGAGCTATCCTCGGGGAATACTCGCGGAACAACCTTCTAACTTTGCTCAGGGGATCAGTGGGTTTTACTTCAACATAGAAACCATCCTTCAAGTCTAGGATAGATGAGGGTAGGATTTTCAGGAGGGGTCACCGAAAAAATAGTATTGAGTGAGGTTGTAATAAAGGCTACTTTTTCAATGCGATAGCCGCTCCTATCAGTACTAGTATTATGACTACTATAATCGTTATCTCTAGCGTTGTGTTAGTACCGCCTTTCTTCGTGTTAGTTTGTGATGTCTGGGACGTTGTTCCCTGGGGTTGGCTTGTTGTTTGTGTAGTGCTTGTTGTAGTGGTTTGTGTTGTGCTACTTGTAGGTGTACTCGTAGGCTGGCTTGTCTGTGTGCTTTTTGTGGTTTGTGTTGTTGATGTTTGCGACGTAGATGTGGATGTGGCTTGGCAGCCTGCTGGTAGGGTCATAGGCGTCTCGTTTAGGAACTGCTTCCACATGTTCACTAGTTTATAAGCTATACACGGTACTTGTGGAGCCGGCTTACTGTGGTCGGTGGACTCGAACTCGTTGAGGACATTGTCGGCCCGTTTTATCATAGCGTTCTCCCATTCTAGCTTTAACTGGTTCAGTAGTGTCGCGTCACTTCTCATTTTATTGTTCATCTTAGCAGCATACTCCTCGGTGAACGTTACATTCTTACCCGTCACAGGATCCTTGAACGATAGTGGACCCAGTAGTTTCCATGCGTAGTATGCCATCCACTGGTCACTTATCTTGTGGTCGATCCATGCGTTGGCTATTTCGCTCCAAGCCGTCTGCAGGTCCTGGTGAGCGTTTCCTGCCAGAGCAGCTGCGAAGTACTGCTGCATGGCGAACTCCCAGCTCGCCGCTCTCGTGTCATTGAATATGAACCCGATGTTTCCGAGCGCCTTCTCATAGCTCTGCTGCAGGTCTGGCCTCTTCAAGTCGGGGGGTGCTACTTTGAATACAGCCGGGTTTATGGGTAGCCTGTTGATATCCTTGTCAAGCCAGACTTGCTGGCCTCCGTACTCGCTTAGTACCCATGCTATGAACGCGAGTGCCTGTATGGGATGCCTTGTCTTCTTGGAGAGTGCTATGGGGTCTCCGTTGATGGCCGTCTGCTTGGGGGGCATTATGTATTCAGTGTGGGGGTTGATCTGCATGGCTATGTAGCCGTAGAAGTCTATTGTTACTCCTACAGCTATCTCGCCCTGTATAACAGCCTCCCTAACCGCGTCGCTGGCATCATATATCTTGGAGTTGGCTGAGAAACCTGTGAGTATCATCCACCCCAGATTCCACCCGTATACCTGGAGGATTATCTCGTAGATCCTAGTGTTACTCGTTGATTTCGTTGGGTCTGCCCCGCCAACACTCAATTGTGGTGTCGTAGCGAATATAGGGTTGGACAGGTCGACCCACTTATGAGGCGTCGGCAACCCCCACTCTTTTAGCTTGTCGTGATTAACTGTGAAACCGAAGCTGCTGAGTGCCGCCGCTATCCAGTAGATCTTGCCGTCGGGGCCTATTCTCTTTAGGGGTATTCCGTGGATATCGTCTGGGAACTTGCTAGCTTCATATAGCGCTGCATATGCCGCCTTGTTGTAGTCTGGGCTTATGGGTGCTAGGTAGCCGTCCTTGTATAGGTAGTCGAATAGAGTGGGGCCTCCTCCCCAGGCTACGTCTATAGGTGCCTTACTCATGTAGTACTCGAATAGTGAAGGCCCTACCTGGACGAAGTTTAGTCCCACAATGTTGAGTTTCTTGGCTACTGGACTATTCAGGAAGAGCTCCTTTGTTTTCTGCTGAATAGCAATGTCGTGTCGTGTAATAATCAACAGTTTAACAGGGCCCGTATCACCGCTCTGCTTCCACAGTTGGACTAGATAGTCTAGCCATGGGTACGGCTCTTTAGATGTACCCCACGGCCAATTAGCCGATGCTTTAGCTGGAGTGGACACCATTGGCAGGGCTACGCTTCCGACTAGTGCTACAATGAGGATCAGAGAAGCTGTCTTTAGGACTCTATCCATCTCCTATCCCTCTGCATGGGATTTTCAAGGAATACTTTGTGGCACGTCAGACAACAAAATATTTTCCTCCATGATAAATGTAATCATTTATAAGTAACAGTTGTTTTGAAGGATTACCTAGACCTCCCTAAAATGGGGTGCAATGAATGAACATGAAGACATCTACTCTCCTCATGTTACTGGTCATAGGACTATCGCTAATGGCTGCAGCTCACCCATCCGCAATGGCGGAAACCAATAAGATAATGATAGGATTCGATATGGCCCATGGTGAAAACCCGAAGTATGTAACTAATATTACCGAGGAGCTAGACTATGCTCAAATCGTCCTGATAAACCAGTCGTTCGACCAGGTTGATCTCAGCAAGTTTGATATCATAGTACTGGGCCAGCCAACGACCTATCTCACCCCGGACGAACTAGACGCCTTGGCCAACTGGCTAGCTACAGGCCATAAAGTGCTATGGATAGCCGGAGACTCTGACTATGGAAGCGGGAACGTTACACAAGCCGCTGTTAATACCGTAGCTGAATACGTTGGCTCCCATCTTAGAGTAGACGAGGGCGCTATATATGACAACGAGCACAACGCACAAAGATTCTACAGAGTGCTCGCACAGGTATATCCCGATAAACCCGCAGCACCTGTGGCTGAGGGCATAACCAACCCAATACTGGCACACGGACCCGACAGCGTTGTCTACGTATATGACAACGGTACAGTTGACCTACTAGCATGTCCAACAGCGCCACAGAACGTTATTAGAATAGCAAGATTCTACCCAACCGCCTATCTAGCAGACAATAACCCACCACCGCCAATTGCGATCGATGAAATACTAGCGGCAGAAGTAGCCCCAGGATCAGATGCCACAGCAGAAACTGTCACAGGATGCACAAACGCGAATTACACGTTCATAGCCGCTGAAATAATACCTGAAGGAAACCAGAAGGCCTCAATGGTTATTGTAAGCGGTGAATCACCCTACGGAGACTATGAGCCAACATTTGCTCCTAGCTACTATGGAGTCACACTAGACGGGCCTAAATTCATATACAACATCTTCAAATGGGCTTACAACTACATTGAATCATACCAGCCTCCACAGGTTGTCACTCAGACAGTAACTAAGACTCAGACAGTAACTGAAACGAAGACGGTCACACAGACTGTAACTGTAACGGGACAGCCTGTAACGGTAACATCAACTGTTTCCTCGGTGAAAACAACAACTAAGACACAAACCGTGACTACAACGTCTGTCACCACGACTACAAGTATCTCGAAGTCTGTATCCACCACGACTGTAGAGAAGTCTAACACCGGAGCCGTAATAGGTGCATCTATAATAGTGTTCATAGCGATAGTAGCAGCTGCCTATATACTCAAGAAATAAACTTGATTCTATCTCCATAGACCTCTTTTATTTTTCCAATTACCTGCTTTGCAAGTTCCAGTTTTACTCTTTTCGAGTAAAGATCTACTATACCAGGTGCCTCCTTATGTAGCGCCACAGGCTTATCGGAGAAACCGCATATTCTTATCCTATTAAATCCCAGTAGAACCGCCAATAGGATAGCTCTGTCACCATCTGTAAAACCACCTATATTCCGAATGCATCTATAGTCTTCGGTCTGTGTAGTATACAGCGTCTTATCATACTCTAGAAGATAGCTTAATGCCGCCAGTCTGTAAACATTGTCCCCATGGGGATGTACGACAATCCATTTGCTGTGCTGCACTATCATGTTATACATTATCATGGGCCCGTCTAAGTCGCTGACAGTTATGTCTGGGAATCTACCGGTGTGGTAATAGTATATGAGCGAGGAGCCGTCTGCTCCTATTACAATTGTATCCCCCCCTGCAGTACAAGCTGGTTCATCGTGGAACACTGGTCCAACTACAAGTGCTTCCTTATTTTTGGATAATTCCGTAATGTTCCTCCAGGCCTTTTCTACTAGGCCACAGTCTATTGTACTGGAAATGTATTGTGAGGCAACACTGTCGCGCGACGGGTCAAAGCCTAATTTTCCGACTACAATTCTCCTGTAGAACTCCTTGAAATATCGTGTTTTGCCTAGCACTTTAAATCATCCAAGGCTTTAATGTAAGCTTTGTTTCTCGTCGAACGTAATATTGAACGGGTGCATAATCTATATATTTCATAGTATTCTTCTGGACTTAGAACGCCAGCCTTGCACTTAGTGTAATAGACAAGTATTTCTATTAGGCATCCATCGGCTCTTGTATACCCCTTCCTAGACAGTGTTTCAAGGTCTCTATCATCATTTAGTTGTACATGGATTTGGATGTATTCTTCTTTCTTTTCGATTTCGGTGACTGTGCCTATTAGTTTAGGGATTTCATCCTCTATTTCCTCAATCGTGTAACATTTTTTTCTTTCGGAGTAAACGGGTTTTAGGGTTTTTTTCAAAGCATTGTAAACCACTAGTCCATCTCTGACTAGATATATTCCAAGTCTGGCTCCTGGCTTTATAATACCTTGGAACCTAGAGTTACTATATATTTTCGCCACAAGATGGTTGTCTGCGCATTTGAAACCTAGAGGCATATAAACGCCGTTTTCACATGAAACTGTTAAAGTTTCTATAAAGGTATCATGACATTTGAGACTTGGTGGTTCCATGGTTGTTCACTCTGTGCTTCTAAGATAACCTGGATAACACTATGCATATAGCTTCCTCGGTTCTAATAGTGTCAGTCCCCTGGTTTTCCATGATGTTTATTATTTCATCAAAAACGTTTTCACCGTAGACCTCTAAAACCCCCTTTCGGGGGCCTCCGAAGAAGAAGAGCCTTTTCCTAGCTGATGCGCATCTCGTGCATTTCTTATAGTTTTTTCCTTTGACACTGGTACCTATTTTTATGTCAGCCGAGATTTTCTTGACTGTTAATTCGAGGTCTCTAGAGTTCTTGATGCAATGGACGTTATACCCGGTGTAATAGATGTCCTCTGGGACTGGGGTTTGATGGATGGCGTCTACTAGAATCATGGAGCCCGGCTTCATTTTTGTTGGTAGTTTAATCTCTAAGGGTTTCTCTAATCCAACATCTACTAATGCTTTCTTTCCTTCGGCTTTCAATATGTATCCTATTCTTAGAGGGTTGGCATGTATATCTGGTTTAACTTTATGGATTGCGATGTTCAGGGGGTATGCAAGTCCTATCTTACTAAGAGTTCTCTTTTTCTTATAGTATTTCCTAAGGTAAGGAGGAGTTTTTAGGAACTTGAGGATATCGCATAGCACTCTATAGTTCCATATGTCTGTATTTCTGTAAACTAGAATGTTTTCTAGCTGAAATATGCCTGCTATTCTCGCGATTCTCGAGGCTGTTATTGTTTTCGTTTCAAGTGTTGGCTCAACGGATAAAATCGATGATGGTATTACGATAGAATCATGGTGTTCAGAGTTTCTTTTAGTGTTTATAACTGGCATAACGCTGTTTACCTATGTGTCTTTTTCACTTCCTCTTCTTACCTTTACCCTGTTTCCCCGTGGTTGAAGCCTGTTTCCTCGCTTCTTCCTCCATTTCCTTTCTTGTTGTGTCCATGAAGAGTGTTGTTTTCTGCCTGCCTCCCATATGTTTCTCACCAATACCCAATAAGGGATTCACCCCGGTTATTAAGTTATATTCCTGGAACAGCTTAATGTTAAGGAACGGGTGTCCCATAATGGCTTTTCTCTATAAGGAGAAATCTAAGGTTAGACCCTCGGAGAAGCTGAGGGAACTCTTAAAATCCAAGGATGTTATTCCGGTTATAGGTGTATTCAATCCTATTAGCGCTTTACTCGTCGAATCCATGGGTTTTGAGGCGGCTTATTTGAGCGGTGCAGCATTGACTGGAAGTTATGCAATGCCTGACTTGGGTCTGATAACCCTTAGCGAACTAGCCGAATCGACTAGATACATAACGAGAGTCGTCAATATACCGCTTATCGTTGATGCAGACACTGGTTTCGGCGAGGTAATAAACGTTCAGAGAACAGTGAAGGAACTGGTTGATGCTAACGCTGCAGCCGTCCAAATAGAAGACCAGGTTTTGCCCAAGAAGTGTGGACATCTGAAAGGTAAGAAACTCATACCACCCGAGGAGATGGCAAAGAAAATAGTTGCCGCAAAGAAGATCGGTGGAGAAGATATTCTTATCATTGCGAGAACCGATGCCAGAGGAGTTGAAGGATTAGACAGTGCTATAGAACGGGCTAGAATCTATGTGAAGGCTGGAGCAGACATAATATTCCCAGAGGCACTAACTAGCGAAGAGGAATTCAAGGAATTCGCACACAAAATAAGTGTCCCTCTACTAGCCAACATGACCGAATTCGGGAAAACACCGTACTATACAATAGACCAGTTCAAAGAATGGGGCTATAAACTCGTTATTTTTCCGGTAACTTTGCTGAGGATCTCTCTAGGCGCGATGAGGGAAGCTCTAAAAGTCATTAGGGAGAAGGGTACACAGAGGGGCATCCTCGGTAAAATGATGACTAGACACGAATTCTATGACCTGATAGGTTACTCTAAATACGAGGAACAGGATTCTTATATTGATAGAGTTACACAGGAATTGCTAGGAAGGTAGTTTTTAATTTTTAGGCCTATAAACACCAATCATCTTAATATACAACTATTTTAATCCTCGGGGTCAGGTTGAAATACTCTAAAGCTGAAAGAAGAAAAGGTCTTTCTAACCTTATTGGAGCCCTCCTTATGATTATAATTTTGGTTAATTCACTAGTTGTATTACAGAAATACACCGAGCAAGCAACTGACAATGCAATCGAAAAGATACGTAGTGAAACGCCGATTGCTGTAAGAGCCTTTAGTATGCCGAATGGCTCTATAGGTGTTTACAATGGTGAAACCCATAGAGTATATATAGATTATCTTTTGCTATCCAATTCTACTTTAATAAAGAGAGAAATAATTTTGGATCCACTCAAATATACATACGTCAATAACAGCAATGTAGTGGCACTCATTACAGATGATTCTCGCATCATTCCAGTAGAGAAACAAATGGGTCAGCTACCATACAACAGTACATGCCTATATTTGAAAAGGAAAATAACGGGATTGATAGGAGACGGATATCTAAGCAGGTTATATGAGTACACTGTCTTCCCGGAACTCAATGGATTTGGAGTGCAGAAGAAGATAATGCATACATATTCACGGTACTCAAAGGTTGACATAGATGAGATAAATGATGGATACAAGTTTGTTATTTCTCCATTATTTAGTTGGAACCATGTTGAAAGATATGTAATAAAAGGAGGAAAAAATATAGCTTACATAAACTTAACAGATGGGAGTACTAGAACAGGGGGTAACCAATATAATATCTTCAGGATAAGCCTCTCGACGGAGCTATCTGACACTGACACTGTATATCTAATGCCTGTCGACAATAGGGTAGCCTTGGATGATGAAAAAGCAATAATCACTTACAGGCTTCATTACAGTTCAAATCTGAGACGGCTATATCTTTATGTAAACGGTGTTCTCAGAGATACGATCAAAAGCAATAGCATATATTCAATGGGACCTGATTTCAATGTAATTCTAAACAAAACATCTAGGAATAAGGTCTACATCTCTATTAACTCTACAAATCTGAACTATTCGACAACTATTCCATATACGTATGGAACCACAATAGAGCTTAGAGCATATAGTGAGTTGAGATCAATTAATGTTAATGCGACAATAGAGCTGCATCCATCTATAGTAGTCATTCCTCCTAAAGGATTATCTGAATACTCTATAAACATCAATGGATCCGATGTGTCATTTGCCGTGTTCGAGGATCCATTCAGATATTATACGCTGTATGTATATCCAAAGCGGGTGATTCCGCTAAAAAGGGTATCTTTATGGACTATAGGTAATGGAACGGTTTTTAACTTACCCGAACTTGGCGGTAAGGTTATTCTGTTCTATTCATACAGCAATAACTATACTGCTGAAATAACCCTAGGAACCTTATTATCAGTCATAGTTCTTTATAATACTGGAAATAGCAGGTATCTGTTTTACTTCATTATACCAATACTAAGCAAGGAGTTTTATGTAACAGAAATATATAGAGATCAATATAAATCTTCGTTTTATATCAGAACACATATCAATAGTCATAATGAATATTTATATACTTTCTTGTCCTATGCAATTCAGAAAATATATATACATTATCCCTTTAGCGAACTTTTAGTATATAATTACGTACCACTAGTCGGTAACGCATTACTTGAATATCCTATAATGATAAGTGTAAATCCCAACATAGTGATTCAGAGTAAACGTTTTAATATTACGCGTAGTGAGAGATTAAGCCTGAATCAGTATGGCGCTTTTAATGGTTCTGTTACTCAAGTACAATTTTGTTTGAAATCTAGACTAAGCGGTTATTTGCGCGTAGTAGGCGAGCCTGGAACAGTTTTCTACTTAGTAAGCCCGCCGGGAATTAACTTAGAACCAAATAACGTGACAAATATCTCGCAAAATTATATTGTGTCAAAAATACCTGATGAGGGAGAGTTAATAATTCCCTTCACATTACTGTCGAGGATCTCCCCCTAGTATAAGCGAAAAAAGAGAACGGTGGCATGTAATGGATGCAGTACAGTTTATTCAAGATCTAACAACGAAAGTAACGGCTATTGCATGGTCAATGTTTATACTGACATGGAGTATTGGATGGACACTGAAAGGTGCACCAATACCGTTTGCCAGGCTCAAGAGAACAGGAGACAGTTTAATAGAAGACTCGATCTGGGCGTCCTTCTGGCTCGCCATGGGAACTACTGTTTTTGCATTGGTGAGCTATGTGGTTAGATCTATAACAGGGTGAGTAGCCAGGTATGTATCAAACCGAGGACTACATTTTAATAGCTTTCTACTTATCTTTCCTGACCTACTATTTAGGAGTTCTCATATACTCATTGCCGATACCTATCTACTCGTTAAAAAAATGGGGCCCTATGATGATCAGGGATTCAATTCTAGTATTTGTTTTACTG
>JALUZI010000079.1 GCA_027012045.1 Desulfurococcales archaeon | reverse complement strand
TGTGGACGATCTTCTCAAGGAAGCCGAGATGATCAAGTTAAAGATGAAGGAACTGATGAGAACGACGAAGGACACAATGATGAAGATGGGGAAGGGACTGGAGTATCAGAGCCCTATAATATACAGCTAACCGGCCCGAGGTGAGGGAGTTGTCCAGTTACTGGGACTGGTTTGAAGAATTCAGGAGATATATGAGGGAGAGAATCAGGAACATTGAGAACCTGTTCGACGAGATATCCAGCGGTTTAGACTCCACGTTATACCTGGGTTACAATAATATCAACCCCGAAGAACCTCTATACAGGATCGAAGATCATGGGGACACATACGTCATATTAATAGATCTGCCCGCCGCAGACCCTAATAGTATAACAGTAGATGTCTTCGAAGACCACATTGTGATCAAGGCTGACATAAAGGAGGAAGCTAGATATGAATATGAGAACTCTATAGGTAGGAGAGTCTGGTTAACCAGTTATAGCACGAGTATCAGGCTGCCATCACCGGTTGACACGACAACCGTGAAAGCCGATAGAAGGAATAACATGCTCGTAATAACAGTGAAAAAGAAATAGAGAGGTGCCTTTCCTGGCATACTCTAGGATCCAGCAACTATTAATACTCGCAACAGCAGTCACCGCCGTCTCATCCGCCTCGGTTATAGCGATTTTATCAGGTGTCCCCGGCTCAGCGGCGAGCTTCTGGAGAATGATTATTTCAGCCCTACTTTTAACCCCCCTAGCCGTCAAACCAAGCTATAATGAATACTACTCCTCAACCTTAACGTTGAACGGTGTACTAGTAGGGATGGCCGCTGGCTTGATGCTGGGTATACACATGTCATCGTGGCTCGAGTCACTGGCATACGCCTCTGTAGCTGTTAGCACAACCATTGTATGCACACACGCCCTTTTCTCATCGGTTTTCTCAATAGGTATAGGAGAACCACCTAGGAAACCACAGATAATCGGAATCGTTATTTCACTGGTAGGGGTTTTCCTGTTAACCGGAGCAGATCCCAGTTCCTCTGTACTTGGGGGAATACTGGCACTGATAGGGGCGGTCTCGGGGGGTGCATACTTTGTACTCGGACGGGTTTCGAGGAACAAGTTAAGCCTAAAGTTGTATCTACCCATAACTTACGCTACTGCCGCGTTCGTGTCTCTCTTGTTTTCATATATCCAGGGAGAACCTCTTACAGGATACACCTTAGAGTCGTGGGGGTACCTCTTACTCCTAGCCCTAATACCTAACGTTATAGGGCACAGCCTCCTGAACCTGTCACTAAGGTTCTCGACTGCGACCACGGTAACCGGCGCAGTTCTAGGAGAGCCTGTTGGAGCCACCGTTCTCGCGTTCATCCTTCTAGGCCAGCATCCACCTGTAACGGTCTACCTCTACATGGGAATTGTTTTGCTAGGCGTTGCACTGAGCGTTAAATCCGGGTTAGAACTATAATTCTCCATATGCCTAACATTGTGCTTGGTGGTATCCAGTTGACCGGAGAATCCTGTGGAGCCAAAGTCATGCATTACACAGAGGTGGAGGAGAGTAAGGTCCCCGAGGAAATGGGGACTAAGACCACTATAAGATGGCTTATATCCGAGAAGGATGGGGCCCCTACTTATGCTATGAGATACTTCAGAATAGGGCCAGGAGGCCATATAAACGCTCATAGTCATCCATGGGAACATGAAATATTCGTCGTAAAGGGCCAGGGGGTTGTTAGAATAGGCCTCAAACACTACCAAGTCGGGGAAGGGTACTTCATCTACGTGCCACCTAACGTTGTCCACGAATACTGGAATACCGGGCTTACTCCCTGGGAGATAATATGCACAATACCGAATAAGCCGAGTGTAGGCGAGGATAAACCCATAGAGGAATGCGATTGACGGGGTGCATAGGGATTAGCAGGCTATAACAAGAGGGTTATTATTTACCTGCCATTCCACTGGTTCCTACTTCCATTTTACCTCTTATTAGCAATTCCAATAGCGTACGTTATGGCCTTAACTCCCGCCTTCATATTCCACTGGATAAAAGGGAGTATTGGTTTAACACTCAAACTGGCGATCTGGACCTCTATGCTACTGTTGAGCCTAAGCCCTCTCCTTAGCTTTGTTAATATAAGGGTTTGGAGCTACAAGACAAGGCTACAGACAGCGACTATAGACTATGTTTTCTACTGGGGTATACCTATTCCTGTCCCCAGGGTAGGTTTTGTTGAGCAGGAAACCGTTATTGCTATAAATGCCGGAGGAGCACTCGTACCTATCTTCGTTGGACTAGTATTCATATACTCGACGCTCAAAATGGATGATCCTCTGGTGCTTTATGCCACCTTAGCCTCCATCATAGTTACAACCATATATACTTATATCTCATCAAGAGCAGTCCCAGGTGTGGGCATTGTTGCACCCGGACTGGGTATTGCACTAGTGGCTCTCGCAACTTCTATTCCAGTCCTAGGGCATGGCCCGATTTTCATTCCCGCATATGTAGGCGCTAGTTTCGGTAGTTTGATCGGAGCCGACATACTGCGTTTAATGAAGGATAGGGATCGTATTAATGCTCCTTTAATAAGCATTGGTGGAGCAGGAGTGTTTGACGGGATATACCTGTCTGGAGCTCTAGCGGTTAGTCTCGGGGTTCTATTCGGTTAAGCATAGTTGGTGTCTGGAAAGATGGCTCTAACCGAAGAGGCAATTAGGCTTTTGTGCTACATTGGGAAAAGGAGGCTCGTGAGCCCAAACAGTATAGCAAGAGAGTTTAAGGTCACTCCGACCAGACTATATCTCCTCCTAGCGAGGCTCGAAGCCGAGGGATACCTTGAACATGAGACGTATGAACAGGGGTCTAGCTGTAGCAAGTGTCCTCTGAGATTCATATGCAGGGGCTCGTGCCCCACAGGTACAGGAGTGATCAATATTTACATGTTAACCGAGAAAGGAAGAGAGTTCCTAGATAGAGGGGTATGTAGCAAGTATTGAGTAGAGCCGGGAGTGACCCGCCCCGTACACACTTATCCCCGAGGACGCGGGGTCGATTCGTACGGGACCAGGGTCCACTCGTTCATTCAGTATTCTCTTAGCTGGGAAATAAAGGTTTGTCCATGGTTTTCCTACTCTGCCGGCACTAGTTCTTGGACATCGACATCTTCGATAATGTGTCTCACTAGGTCCTTAATGTTTAGCACGCCTATAGGCTTCCCGTCATCGTCTAATACCACCATATGCCTCGCTCCTATCGCGGCCATTGCCTCCAGAGCTTTGGCCAGACTCCAAGTTGGCCTTCCCTTCAACGGGTCTCTGTTCAAGGCTTCTGAAACCGGTGTATCGAGAGGCTTTTCTTCTGCAACTATCTTTGTAACTATGTCCCTGTCACTCAAGGTGCCTATTAGTTTTCCCTCGCTGTCCAATACTAGTGCTATAGAAATGTCTCTCTTCTTCATCTCTTTGGCTACGTCTGAAACTTTGTCGTCGGGTTTTACTATTAGCGGTTTTAGTAGGGGGATAGTCATTATGGGTGGGCCTTCAGAGCATATTAGTCTAGGTGCCATAGGATCCCACCTCCATAATTATATTATAATGTTATATCTGTTGTAGATAAATTTATTACCCGTATTTTCATGGTCTAAGCCCAGAAAACTATGGAAATAAGATACTGGATCAAAAGCGATAAAACGGCGTATGGAATAGTGTACTTCAATATGTCAAAGCCACCATACTTTCTTCCAGAAACCCGGGATGCTATCGTTACACCCACGAAGATCGCTGGTGCACCCGCCATTGTGGCGTTACTGCCCAGGGTTCCGGACCAGGCGACACTCCAGTATAGGGGCCATGGGTTGATACCTGTAGCAGTCGCTAGGTCTTTTATTATGTTGAACAGAGATAGGATAAGGGCATCGTGTTCAATGACTGAAGCGGAGAGCCCTGTGAACCAGTAGAGTATTGAGTAAGCGTAGAGTGTTCCATGCCCGGTTGTTAGAGATATCATTTTCCTAGCTGCCTCGTCTATGAAGCCTGTCTCAACAAGGCCTCCAACCAGTATGAATAGACTTATATAGAATAGGAGGGCGCTCCATTCTATTCTACCGAGAACGTTCTCGAATGAATCCATTTCTCTGCCTGTAACCCTGGAAACCTCTGCTACTGCTGCCATGGAGAGTCCGCCGAGCAGTGCAATCTCACCTAGCTTCACGTCAAACCCGAGGAGACTAGATATCTCCCTCCTATAGGCCATGCCAATAATTGTCAAAACAAAGATTAGTATGGACACCTTGAGCTGTAACGACTTATTACTATCTCTCACAGAGCGTTCTACAGAGATGCCTTGGAGAGCCAGGCCGGACACGTGGTTCATCCTATTCTTCATCCATGTATAGAGAATAGCGTTCAAGACTAGGTACGTTATTGTGAGGAGAGGGAAACTCGAGGGTTTACCGTTCATCCATATAAAATCATTGAACTCAGCACCCGCAACACTGTGGAGAAGCTGGGGAGGAAGATCTCCGAGCAACAGTGCTGTCCCCATGAAATTAGCGTTTAGCGAAACAAGGAGAACCGGGAGCAGTGGGTCGAGCCCGGCTTTCCGGGATGACTCAGCGATAATCCCGCCGAAGAGAACAACTATTAACACATTATCCACGAATAAGCTGAGGAAACCTGATATTATAGCCACGGTGAACAGGAACTTGAGATAGTCATTTGACTTACGCGATGCCCAGCTGACGATCAAGTCTGAGAGCCCCGCGCCTGATAGGTACTCTGCGAGTATCCACATGCCCAGAAGAATCGATATAACATCCCAGTCCACATAATGAACCGCTTGTTCTAGTGATAGGACACCGGTAAACCCTAAGGCTAGTGCGCCTATAAGTGCGACAAGGCTCCTGTCGATAATGCCCCATATTACAAGGGTTATCGTGACAGCGAATATTAGCAATGCTATGTTTGTCAAAACACTGCCCCCGCCTAGCGCTAGTTGCCCCTGCTACTATCTGTATTATAGAACGGATTATAGGCTGTATGGTAGTGGAAGAAAAGAATAGAGGTGGAGTAGCCTGTATGACTGACTAATGGATCAATTGCTCTTCTGGGACTGTTGCTTCAACTTCCTGATCTCTTCGATCAGTAGTGGAAGAATATCCTTTGCATCGCCAACAATGCCATAGTCGGCTGCCTTGAATATGGGGGCGTCGGGGTCCTTGTTTATTGCAACTACTATCCCGGCCTCCCTTATGCCGAAAGTGTGCTGTGCCGCTCCGCTTATACCTACCGCGATATATAGCTTCGGCTTGACAGTCTTACCGGTCTGCCCTACCTGTTTCTCGTGGGGTATGAAGCCCATGTCAACAGCTTTACGGGAACCCGCGACCACTGCCCCGAGTTCCTTCGCTAGTTCCTCCAATAGGCTCCAGAGCTCCTTAGTGGCTACTCCCCTGCCTCCAGAGACTATGTAATCCGCTTTTTCTATTGGAACCTCTGTCTGGGGTATTATCTTGACCTCCTCTAGGAACGTCCTCTTGGGAGGCACGTTGTCCAGTTCTACCCAGGTTATTTCCCCCTCCCTACTCTCATCCCTCTCGGGTACAGGGAATACGTTAGGCCTTGCTGTCCCCATCTGGGGCCTTCTGGTAGGTGTTTTAATGTGAGCTAGCATTATGGCGCCGAAGGGGGGTCTGATCATAACAACGTCTCCGGTCTTCATGTCAACGTCGAAGTTTGTACAGTCAGCTGTTATTCCTGCTCTCAGGGTGTTAGCGATGTAGGGGCCGAACTCCCTGCCCCTCAGTGTTGCCGCTACGAATATGACTTCGGGCTTGACCTGCTTAGCTACTTCGGACAGTATGAGCGCGTATTGGTCTGCACTGTACACCTTGAGGTCCGGGTGATAGATTATTCTTACCTTGTCTGCCCCGTGGTAAATCATTTCTTTAGCGGCTTCTTCAAGGGCTTCCTTGTCTCCTCCTATGAGAACGCCTTCAATCCATGTTTGAAGCTTGTTAGCTATGTCTCTAGCCGGTGTGAGCATTTGGAGGCTGGCTTCATGTATTTTGCCATCTTCTATTTCTCCTATAACCCATATACCCTCGAACTCGCCGGGCTGCCTGCACTCCCATTCGGGGCATAGTTTCTCACAGTCAACCTTCTTTTTCTTCCTAACCGAAGGGTCGAAACTCACGTTTCACCACCTCAGAACGGGAGAACACCCTCCTCTTTAAGTTTCTCAATAAGCCACTTGACAGCCTCCTTAGGGTCTCCCTTGAAGACTTGTTTCTTCCTAGGTACCTCCGGTGTCCATGTTATTCCAGCTACTATTGTAGGGCTTCCCTTGAGACCTATACACCTGGGATCCAATCCCATGTCCTTGTTCGTCCACACCTGTATCGGGTTCTCGAGCTTCGCCCTTATCTTATAGGACATCCTGACAGGCCTAGGCTTCTGGCTGTGCATAGCCACAGATATAACCGCGGGGAGTTTAACCTTGTACACTTCCTCCCTGTCCTCCAGTTTGCGGCGGAAGACTATTTCTTTTTTCGACTCGTCATAGTCTACTAGCTCCTCTACATAGTAAACGTATGGGAGTTTGAGCCAGCTGGCCACCTGAGCCCCTATGTGAGCGGTGCTCGAGTCTATGGTCTCCTGGCCGAATACCACTAGGTCGACATCCCCTATTCTCTCGATAACTTTGGCTAGAACGTAACTGGTTGCCAGGGTGTCAGCTCCCGCGAATGCCCTATCACTGGCTAGAATACCGTCGTCCACGCCCATACCTATTACATGCTGCAAGCCCATAATGGCTGCTGGAGGAGCCATTGTGATAGCTGTTATTCGGCCTCCAAACTTGTCTTTCAGTTTTAGCGCGAACTCAGTAGCGTCGAGATCGTGTGGGTTAACGATGCTTGGGACTCCTTCTCTGATAAGTGTACCTGTTTTAGGGTCGAATCTTACAGCCTGGGTGTTGGGGACCCATTTTATTCCAAGTACGATCCTCATTTCCAACCACCCCTCTTTATGTGAACCTGAACATTATTCCTTTACCGCTCTTGGGGTAGTGCCATGTGATAGCATTCATCGGGCAAATCACCCTACAAGTACCGCACTCCACACATCCCTCATAGCTGAACACCACTTTGTTGCCCGCTAGTACATAGCAGCCGGCGGGGCATAGGTATAGGCATGGCTTCGTAGGGCATTTCTCACATTTGGAGGAGTCAACTGTTATGTGTGGCTCAAGGTCAACGTCCCACACGTCTCTCTGGAGTATATCATCTATTTTCATGGGTTTTACATCCTGTTTACTCTGCTCCTGTGACATCTTGTTTCCACCTCACATTTTCTTCATAAGCTTGTAGCCTTTCCAGGCCAGGGAGAACAAGCCGAAGCCAGCCTCTTTCCTGGCCTGTGTGAAACTGTTCCAAATGCCCGGCGTTTCGAGGCCGATCTCGAAGACTCTGCTGGCAGTGCCTACCGCTAGTTTAGGCAGGGCCTTGAACATCTTAGCATCACTGTATAGGTCCTGCATTCCGGTAAGCCTTGTTAGGTCCTTGTAGACAAAGCTATCCCTTAGCTTCTTCTCGTAGACGCTGAGGTTGCTCTCCGTGAAGCCTCCCTTTTCGTGGGCTTCAATTGCAGCTTCCGCGGCTAGGTAACCTGTGTATGCGGCGAAGTCTACTCCTCTGATTGTGTAGCCTACGTTGAGGAGGAGGCCTCCGGCGTCTCCTGTGATTAGGAGCCCGTTTAGGGCTAGTTTCTTGGGCATCATAGCGGGCCCTGCTTCAGGTGTTAGGTGTCCCCCGTACTCCATTATGTCTCCGTCAATCCAAAGGTTCCTCAATTGCGGGTGTAGCCTTAGTTTTTCAACCATCTGGCTTATATGTTCCTTGACTTCCTTGATGGCGTGGCCTAGGTGTAGGACTAGTCCTATACTGACGCTGTCCTTGTTCGTGTAGACGAAAGCTCCGCCTGGAATGTAGTCTGTTATACTCCCCATGAGCAGCCATGCCATTCCTTCTCCCTTGCTGAGGCCGAATCTCTCGTTGATCTTGTCCTCTCCCAGCTTAATGGTTTCCTTGGCGCCTATCGCGACTTGCTCGGGTTTCAGTTTCTCTACAAGCCCTAGTCCCTCGAGTAGGAGCCTGTTTACTCCCTCTGCATCTATTACAAGGTCAGCATATGCTTCGTCGGGCCCGCTTCCTACGCCTACTACTTTACCGTCCTTGTATAGTATTCTATCCACTGTAACTTCTTCAACTAGTAGCGCACCCGCCTCGCTTGCTTTGTCTGCCATCCATTTAGCTAGTTGCGGGAGGTATGTGGTGAAGCTTGTCGATGTGTCGGACTGGTACTCGAGTGATACTAGTTTGTTCCCATCTACGAAGCTGAGCTTCTCTTTCTTGACCCACCTGTGTATAGGCGCTCCGCTCAGCTCGTTGCCGTAGATCTTTTTGAGGGGTTCCGCGTATACTCTCCCGCCGAAAAGCTCTTTGTATCCTGGCTGCCTGCCCCTCTCCAGTATTAACACATCAAAGCCCTTCTTGGCCAGGGTGTATCCTGCCGCTGACCCAGCAGGACCCGCGCCTACTATGATTATGTCCCACTTGTTTTTTACATCCAAAACATACACCCCGCTTGGGGGGATTAAGTTTTTGTATATATAAATTGATTTTTCAACTCAATGTAACTAATTAGGGTAGAAAACACCGTTCTATTTAAGGTTGAATGATAATAGTATTAGGATAGAGGTGTCCATGTTATGCCTGTCCTATCGAAACCTCCCAGGATAAAAGTCCTCGAGGCACTGGGGAGTATTGCTGATGGAAGAGTCGAGATTGTGGAGGATAACGGTAAACTGGTGAAAGCGAGGGTGAAAAGCTCCTCTGGCGAGAGGAGCTATAATGTAATCATAGACTTGGAGTCAAAGCGGGTTTACAGCAGTGATAATGGGACTATACATAGGGGGTACGTTGGATATCCTATTATCGCTGTCCTTATGCTGAAGGGTGTTCTACCTTTTGAGGAGAAGTATGCCGAGGCTCTAAAGGGGATTCCTTGGAAAACTTTGAACGAGACATATAAGAAGTATAGTATAGTGGAGGAGATAGCGTTCAAGCAGGCTAAGAGCAGAGGAGTCTACCGCCGGCACTTGGAGGCATTCGCTAAAAGAGTTCTAGGGGAACTTGCTAGGCTGGAACTGGTTTTCGACGAGTCACTCGCAGAGACCGGCTAGTCGTCCCTCAAAGCTAAAGCATCATAGAGCTTTTTGATTTCCTTAACCGCCTCGTTCTCCAATGCTTCATCCATCCTGCTTATAACGCTAGTCTTGAACATTGCTCTGGGATACGCGTTGGATCCCACGTAGAGTCTCTTGGTTTCAATTAGAGCGTCCCGGAGCAGGGTCCTGATCTCTTCGAAGGGTCGGGTTGACACTATTAGGAAGGTCTCTGTCTCACCGGAGTTAATGGATTCCCTTTTCACCAGGCTTATTTTACCTAGGCACCTCAGTGTTGATAGGACTGTGAGAGACAGCCTGGTCACGGGAATATTCTTCAGGAGAGCGCCTACTCCCTCGCTTCTCGCTTCCCTCGATAGATAATCGAGCATCTCACCGTTTCCGCTGAACAACTTTTCTTTTCCAATGTTAAAACCGTGGAGCCGGGCGTAATTCTTGATCAACTCGTATTTCCTATAGCTTGCTCTACTGTTCCTTTTAACTAGGAACCTGATAATAGGGACGAAGCTATTTGGCAGGTAGAACACGAGGTCCCTTGTAACTGTAACGGTGAACAGCGGGGTAAGCTCCACGCCTTCTTCAACTGCAAGGCCAGCCAACACGGTGCTCATTAGTTTCGGTATGACTATGAGTGACGGGGTCATCCTGCTGTTTAGATACTTTATTATAGTTTTAAGCTTCTGGCTCCTGTCAACGCTTACACCCGGAGGTTCGTACTCGTAGAATGAAACTGTTACTCCGCGCGATGACAGGTTGTCCGCCAGGATTCCAAGTGCATGGAGGAGTGGGATCTCATCTGGGCTTGGTAGAGACACTGTTTTCACTATAATGCCGAGGTTGTTCGCAACTAGTGTGGGACCGCCCTGGAACTCCCTGGACTCCTCTACTTGAATATCCCTTACCTTGATCAATCTATACTCGTCACTATAATATCTCGAGCAGTGTCTAATGTGAGGAGGCTCCTCCACCTGTAGCACCTACAGCTGTCGCTGTCGTCAATAAATTGAGTTTGGGGAACACTATTATATATGTAAGACTCATTCTCGAAAATGAGATAAAGACAACGGTGATGCCTGCGTGGACAGGAATACTCTAATGCTCGCCTCTCAGAACACAACCCTATACAATGTTACTGAACCCGGGAAGGAGGTTTTACCTCCCAGTCTGACTCTAGCTGGAGCGCTTATCCAGTGGACCATGGTGGGTATCTTCCTCTTGGGCCCCGCGCCTTTCTTCGTTTACATAGCGAAGACCAGTTGGGCTGACGCGATTAAAGCGGCTTTGTACGCTGGGATTCTTAGTTTCCTAGTCCTCGTTTTTCTGAGACCGCTTGGGCCATTGGCGGTGCTGGTGGCGTTTCCTATTTACATGTGGGCTCTGAAAATAAGGTTTGGCAACGATTGGAGGGAGGCCTTCAGGATAAGCCTAGTGGTTTGGGGGGTCCTCCTGCTCCCCCTGCTCCTGGCGGGTAGTGAGGTGTTAAAACACTTCGAAGCTACGGGCTAGTTATATATAGTTATCTAGTCCATAGGCCTTCTTCATCTCTAAAGCCATGTTAGTTTGTTCTCTGTATATCTTGTCTATCCTAGGTAGATCGCCCGCCTCGAGCTTCTTAGCGGCATCTAAGAGGGCTCTGAGGAGGAATACTGTTTCGATAAGGCGGGATGACATTCTCAGCAGTCTCAGCCCCGAGTTAGGGGCCATAGAGACTATGTCCTCATGGTCTAGGCTCGTCGGGATATTGTGGACGCTCCTCGGGGCCGAGTCCGCTCTTAGCTCTGCTGCTATTGAGGCTATTGTGTAGTGTATTATCATGCCTCCGACACTGCTCTTCGAGTGAGCTAGGAATTTCGGTAGATTAGTATAGGACTCGTCTAAGAGTTTGTTGGCTAGTCTCTCGATCAGGTTGCCTAGCCAAGCTATGAGGATTGCCATGTGGTCAGCTGCTATGCCGGGATAAACCGCGTGGAACCCGCATTGGTGTATAACTCCTTTACTTGTTGCAATGGGGTTGCTGGAAGAGCTGCATACTTCGTTTGCAATAATGTGCTCTATATATTCAATTCCATCTAAAACCGCTCCCAATATGTTGGGTATACATCTGAGTGAGTAGGGGTCTTGGAGCCTCCTAGGCTCAGCGTTGCATTTCTCCGAGAGCAATCGGAGGGCTTCACCAACACCTTTATGAATCTTGGCCTCACTTATTACTGGAGCCCAATGCTCGCAGTTAGCCCCCAGAACCCTACCCATATCTACTACTTCGCCGATGAGCATGTCTATCAAATGCCTCACTACACCTAGAGAGTACAGTATTAACGATGTACTATAAGCAGTCGTATTGATGAGAAGCAAAGCTTCCCCTCTATCAAGACTCCACTTCTCAAGGCCACACTCCTTCAAGGCTTTGCTTGCATCCACAAGCTTACCATTAGACCACACAACCTCATTACCCAAGAGGAACTGGTTCACAACATGTGCCATCGGTGCAAGATCCCCAGAAGCCCCGACACTGCCGCGGGAAGGGATAGCAGGTGCATAGCCGCATTTGAGTGGAAGTAACAGCCGCTCAACGGTCTCGGGTCTGACCCCGGTGAATCCACGGGATAGCTGGACTATCCTAATAGCCAGTGCTAGCCTTCCTATTTGAGGAGGCATCGGTGGACCGGTTCCAACTGCATGTTCCTTTATGACTGTCTCCTCGTAACTTGGATCTGAGAGTCTGCCGGAGTCATAGAGTTTGCCTAGCCTCGTATGGAAACCGTACACTGTCCTTTTCTTGGACTCCTCGATTAGGATCCTCCTGGCCCGGGCTATCGCGTTTAACGCGTCCTCTGATAGTTCAATGCTATCGTTACCCAGCGACCATTCGAACAGTTCTCTAGTAGGCGGACACTGCTTCCATTTTATCTCCAAGGCCGTCAATGTGTACGTCACCTAACTAATCGGTTTAACCAGTATTAGGACTTAGAATATTAAGGCTTGCCGATTCGAATTAAACATGTATTAGTGTGTTCTGAATGGAGGGGCACGTGTTGAGTGATGATCTTCCAATGGTTAGGAAAAGGGACGGGTCTGTAGAAGAGTATATACCTGAGAAGATCGTCGTTAGCCTGATCAAAAATGGGATAAGCCCCACTGCTGCAAGAGCCATAGAGGGAGACATCAGGCGTGAGATTACAGGGAGAGACACTGTTTCAACTATTGAGCTGGCTTACCATGCGCTTGTGAGGCTACGCCGAGAAGGAGAGCCTTACTATATGTCATGGATATATTATGATATCAATCACAAGAGAAGGAGGACAGACTACGACATACAGAGAATCCTCAAGAAGCAGCTCGACTAGGTGAACGGGTAGACTAGCCTTTGCTCTGGCTGGTTCACACTACTGGGAAATGCAACCTTAGCTGCACTTATTGCGGCGGATCAATACCTGAGAGCATTATGCCATGGCAACCCAGGTACAGCGTTGGGGACTTAGAGAAACTTATAAGCCGCGACCCGGATCCAACTATCATTTTCTACGGTGGAGAACCATTACTCAACCCTCGTTTCATCATGGATGTGATGGACAGTATTGAAGCGAGATACGGGGTTCAGACCAACGGAACGCTACCATGGCTTCTCCCAGAGTCCTACTGGAAGAGAATGGACACCGTGCTCCTAAGCATTGATGGAGTCGAATGGCTCACAGATAAATACCGGGGAAAAGGAGTCTATCGTAGAGTAATCAAGACAGCTGAGTGGCTATCCAAAAACTGCCAGTGCAGAGTAATAGCGCGCATGACAGTAACCAAGGACACATGCATATACAGGGACGTGAAACACTTGCTGGAACTCGGGTTCTTCACACATGCACACTGGCAACTCAACGTTGTGTGGAGCGAGAAGTGGAGGTTCCTAGACTGGGCTAAGAACAGGTATCTACCAGGAATATCGAGGCTGGTAGAGTACATGGCATCCAACCTTATAGAAGGCAAAGTACCCGGGATAGTGCCCTTCCTCGGAATTCTGACAGCAGAGAAAAAGGGTGGGTGGGGCCATGTTCCATGCGGCGCCGGGTATAGGAGCTTCTCCATAGCTACCGACGGGAGAATCCTTGCTTGCCCTATAGCACTTACTGAGAAGTGGGCGGTTATGGGAGATGTTTGGAGCGGTGTTAAGAGGGTCATAAGAACTGGCGATGTTTCACCGGAGTGTCTTAAGTGCAGTCACTTCAAGTGGTGCGGGGGACGGTGCCTCTACTCACTCTATGAGAAGTACTGGGGTAGTGAGGGACAGCGGGAGATTTGCTGGGTTACTAAGAGGACAATAGACCACGTGCTCAAGCTGGTTCCTCTGGTTGAGAGGTTGGTTTCCGAAGGCGTCATATCGTGGAACGATATACTCTACGATCCCTTGAAGGACTCTACGGAAATTATACCATGAAGAGAAAAACGGTTCTTCTGGTTTAGGTTAGAAGATGTATATTGCGGGTTTCATGGGTAACGACTCTTTTTTCCTGGTAACAGACTTGGGGTGCTCCGTTGAGACTACTATTTGGGCTCCAGTCATCTTCTCCAGAACGAATTTTAGGCTTTCGATAGTCTTCTCTTCGTCGAGTGTTTTCTCTATAATGTAGTCTTTGATCAGCGGAGGCAGGTTCCTCGCTACATCGTAGAGTTTGAACGCTTTCTTAGCTGCTTGCTTCTTATTCTCCGAGATAGCTGTCATTGCTTTAACGAGCTCCCTCACGGGTTTCCCTTCATCGATGAAGTGAATAGCAAGCCTTAGATCGCTTAACTCGCTCGGTGGAGATGGAACAATGACTATCTTCTCGGGTCTTTTCTTGGCCACTTTCACGATACTCTTAATGTCCTCTACAAGCCTTTTTACATACTCCATGTAAACCTCTGCCTCAACGTCCTTTAAGGTAGGCTCAGGCCATGATGCAAGGCTGACGTATCCCTTTCCACCTATTTTAGACCACATCTCCTCTGCTATATGAGGCACGGCAGGCTGCATCATTCTGATCCAGCTGTCCAGGACTGTTCTTATCACGTACTTCCTTACAGGATCATACTTTCTCTCCTCAGTCATTCTCATATAGAACGAGAGGTCGTTCTCTATCATGTAGAAAATAGTGTTATACGCGTCCCTCAGCTTGACCTCGTCCATCGCGCGTGTGGTGTTCTCTATGTGGCGGGATAGCCTGCTGAGCATCCACCTGTCTATAACGTCTAGCTCCGCGGGGTCCATTGTTTTGGGGGAGTCGGCTATATAGCCTGACAGGCTCTCAACCATGTTATAGGTTTTTCTGAGTTGATCTGTGACACTAGCCATGAGTTCATCTGTGAAATTAGCGTCTTGGCCTATCTCACTTGTCATCGCGACAGCGGCGCGGGCCGCGTCGACCCCGTAGACGTGTAGGACCACCCTCATGGGAACTACGTTTCCGAGGCTTTTACTCATCTTCAAGCCGCCTACGAGGACGAACCCGTTTACAGTTATCTGCTTGGGCCACTTGTCTTCTGGGAATATGCCGGCGTGGTTGTAGATGAAGAATGTTAGGTGGTTAGGTATCAGGTCTTTCCCGCTGTTCCTCGAGTCCAGCGGGTACCAGTAGTCGAACTCTGCCCTCGCAGCCTCTATGACGTCGAGCGGTATACCTGTTTCCTCCGCTATCTCCCCAGGATCACCTCTGCCTAGGAGAACATAGTCCCAGAAAACCGGTTTAAGCTGCTCTGGCTTAACCCCGGATGAGCGTAGTAGATAGTTGATCGTGTAGAAAGCCATGTATATTGTTGAGTCGCTTAGACTCTCAATGATCCATCCCGGGGCCCATGGAAGCTCCGTTCCTAGCCCCCTCGTCCTAGCGCAGGCTCTCTTGTCGACCCATTCTATGGTATAGTTGAACTGGTTCCTGTAGATTTCCGGGACTATCTTCATCCTGGAAAGGAGTTTCCTAGCAAGCTCTTTCCACTCCGGTTTGCCGTAGTCTAGGAACCACTGGTTGTCTAGGACTTTTACCACAATCTCATTACCGCAGCGGCAGTATACTGGTTTGTTCAGTATTTCATACATCGAGTCGCCGTATCTTGTCGACTTAAGGAGTTTAATCAGCTCTTCCCTAGCTTCACTGACTGGTTTACCCGATATGAACGCTTCAATAAACCCCTTGTAGAGCTGGCCTTCTAGGCCGGAGGTGAGTTCCTCCGAGACTAGCCTAGTTATATCCTTCCTCATTCTGCCCTTGCTGTACTCCGCGGAGTAAACCTGCTTGGTGGCCTGGTCGAGCTTTTCTTTCTCCAGCTGAGACTTGACGCCAAGTCTTTCCACCGCATCACGGGCGGGAACCTCGCTGTAACCTTCGACTTCTATTAGAGGTATAGGTGCTAGTTGCTCCCTCGCAACGCCGATTTGTGAGAGGAGATCCTCCGGTATTTCATTGAGTGCAACAAGGTCGAAGGGAGCGTGGGCTGGCACGCTCATGACTACGCCTGTAGCAGTGTTGGGGTCGACGAAGTCTGCAGGTAGTATAGGTACTTTCTTGCCGGTCACAGGGTTTACGACTTGTTTACCTATGAACTCGCTTCCCTTCACTTTCTCTATTACCTTGACCTGCCTGAGCTGGAATCCCAGTTTATACGCTGCTTTCTCGCTGAGAACCCATTTCTCACCGTCGACAAGTGCAACCACATAGTTTTCCCTAGGGTTTATCCATAGGTTGGTCACTCCGAAAACAGTCTCTGGCCTCAGTGTTGCGGCAGGATAATACGTGTCGTCTTCGAAGAACTTTATTATAGTGAACTCGCCTATTTCGGGTTCAACATCTCCCTTCGTGTCATGCATGCCTACAGGCATGTTGTGCACTGGACACCAGCCGACAGGGTGTGTTCCCTGGACTAGGAAGCCTTTCTCCTTGAGCCGGGTGAACTGCCATCTTATGAAAGCGCTGAAATCCGGGTCTATTGTTGTGAACTCTCGTCTCCAGTCGATGCTGTAGCCGGCTTCTTTCATGGTGATCTTGCTTATCTCATGGAAATACCTCGCCATGTAAAGGGGGTCCCCTAGCTTCGGTATTATGTGGTCCGGGACACCGTAGCCTTCCCTGAATAGTTTTATCAGGGACTCGTCTCCCTTGGATACGCTCTCAGCCATCGTCAGGACAGGTGTTCCCGTGTAGTGGAAGGCCATGGGGAAGAGGACGTTGTAACCCCTCATCCTCTTATACCTGGCCATGACGTCTGTGATAGTGTAAACCCGTAGATGACCTACGTGTATAGGCCCGTTTGGGTATGGGAATGCCGCTGTTATAAAGTACTTGGGCTTAAGCGGGTCAGGCGACGGCTGGAAAACCTTGTCTCTACTCCACCTATCCTGCCATTTCCTAGCGATCTCGTTTAGGAAAACACTGAACTGCGAGGCCGGTTTCTGACGGATAATCATCTGCGCTTCAACAATAGGCGTCCCCTCAGCCATTTCTTAATACCCTATTAGGCTTGCCTAATAAGGCTTACCGGATATAATAACTGTTAGTGGATGCATGTACATTATATACGAACTGGTTATAGACTCCGCGGCCAACACAGTGGTTCATCCGGGGAAGTAGAAGACGGTGTGACGGATTGCCTGTACACAAGCTGGAGAAAACACCGAGTGACAGGGAGGTCTACAAGCTGTTACTCCCCGTCGTCGCCGACTGGTTTAGAGGTAAGTATGGAAGGTTCACTGCCCCCCAGCGTGGAGCTATACCATTAATCAAGGAGGGAAAAAGCGTCCTCGTCTCCAGCCCAACTGGAACCGGTAAGACCCTCGCATCATTCCTAGGTGTCATAGACGAGCTTTACAGGCTGGGATTACAGGGCGAACTCGAGAATAGAGTATACGCAGTATACATATCCCCCCTCCGCGCGTTGAACAATGATATGAAGAGAAACCTACTGGAGCCCCTAAGAGAAATCAAGGAGCTCGCTGAGAAAAGAGGTATTGAAATCCCCGATATAAAAGTAGCCGTTAGGACCAGCGACACTAGTCCTTCTGAAAAGCAGAGGATGACACGTAGCCCTCCTCATATTCTCATAACAACACCCGAGAGTTTCTCGATAAGCCTGCTCGCCCCACGCTTCCGAGAGCACTTGAAGAACGTCCGATGGCTCATAATAGACGAGATCCACGAGCTCGCATCCTCCAAGCGCGGCAGTCACCTGATGGTGTCCGTCGAACGGCTAGAGAGACTGGTTGGAACGGGTTTACAGAGAATCGGGATGAGTGCTACGATAGCCCCGCTCGAAGAGATCGCGGAGTTCCTCGCGGGGTACAGTGATAATGGTGTTGTCAGGGATGTGTGGGTGGTGGACGCTAGGTTCGCTAAACCCATCGACATAAGGGTTCTCAGCCCTGTTAAAGACTTGATCAGGACTCCGACGGAAATCGTTAATGAAAGCATATACAGGACCCTAGCCCGCATAGTGAAGAGGTACAGGACAACCCTTGTCTTCACTAACACTAGAAGCGCGACTGAGCGAGTAGTATATAAGTTGAGGAGACTCCTGTCAGACCTAGGTATAGCTGACATTGATGAGATAGAAGCTCATCACTCGAGCCTTGGTAGGGGGCTAAGGCTGGGTGTAGAGGAAAAACTCAAGAAGGGCGAGCTGAAAGTTGTCGTGAGCTCCACAAGCCTCGAGCTAGGCATAGATATAGGCTACATTGACATCGTCGTACTCCTAAGCAGCCCGAAAAGCGTCAGCAGGCTTCTCCAGCGAATAGGGAGAGCTGGGCACCACATTAGACAGGTGAGCCGTGGTAGGATAATAGTTGTCGACAGGGACGACCTGGTTGAGTGTACTGTGCTGGCTAAATCGGCTCTTGACAGGAAAATCGATAGGGTAAAGATACCTAGGAACCCCCTGGATGTACTGGCCCAGCAGTTGGTCGCTATGAGCATCGAGGATAGGTGGAGAATAGACGAGGCGTATGCCTTGGTCAGGAGGACTTACCCGTTCAGAAAACTTAGCTTCGACAAGTTCATGAGCGTTCTACGCTACTTGGCAGGTAGGTATAGCGAGGAGGTTGAGAAGCACAGGGTTTACAGGAAGATATGGTTGGACGAGGACGAGGGTGTCTTCGGTAGGAAAAGGGGTAGTAGAATGATCTTCTACCTGAACAGTGGAACGATACCTGACGAATCCCACGTGAAAGTGTTCACGCTTGACGGTAGGTATGTTGGTAATCTTGAGGAGGCTTTCGTGCAAATCCTGGCTCCCGGCGACATATTCGTCCTGGGAGGCAGGACGTTCGAGTTCATTAGATCCGAGGGTATGAGAGCCTATGTTAAACCTGCCGAGGGGAGGAAGCCTACTGTCCCAAGCTGGTTCTCGGAAATGCTCCCCTTAGCATTCGATTCAGCATTAGAAGTCGGCAAGTTCAGGAGAACTGTGGCTAGCCTTATACCTGTGAAGCCCAGGGATGAAGTGGTCGAGTGGCTGAGGAAGGAGTATAGGATAAGTAAAAGCGCTGCAGAGAACATTTACCAGTACATTTGGGAGCAGTACATGTATACTGGGGGGATAGTTCCAGGTAATGACTTGATCCTAGTTGAGAAGTGGACTGATGTTGGCGACGTGAACATCATATTCCACACGCTATACGGTAGGAGGACTAATGACGCACTGAGCAGGGCATACGCTTACATGGTGGCTGAAGAGACTTCCTATCCTGTTAGGATAACTGTAAGCGACAACGGTTTCATGCTAACAGTTCCACGGGACGCGGAAATCGACTATAAAGCCCTGCCCTACATGGTGACGCCCGAAAATCTGGAGCACGTATTAAGGAAGGCTGTTAGAAACACCGAGATGATGAAAAGGATTTTCCGCCATGTAGCCCAGAGGAGCTTTATGATACTTAAAAGATACAAAGGACATGAAAAAAGCCCGCACAGGATGCAGTTAAACGCTCAAACCCTGCTTAGAGTAGTGGGGAACATGGACGGGTTCCCCGTTCTGGAGGAGACTTTCAGGGAGATCTTCGAGGATCACATGGACATAGACTCTGCGCGACTGGTCCTTCAAGGTATAAAGGATGGATCCATTAAACTAGAGTTCTTCGAGGCTAATAGGGCTCCCTCCCCGTTCGCCCATCACCTGGTGGTCCAGGGGTTCAGCGATGTTGTACTGATGGAGGATCGGAGGAAGCTTCTGATGAAGCTTCACGAGCTGGTGGTTAAGGCGTTGGAGAGCAGTGCCTAACTAATATATACTCTATATACAATTCTATATAAGATGGATCCTGGAAAAAGGTGGAGGCATAATGCCTGAACTCGTTTTCCCCAGGAGGATAATATACGACGAAAACGCCGGGGACTCACTTGTCAATCTACTGGCAACACTGAATGCGTCGAAGGCTCTAATAATCACAGACAAGAATATCGGGGAAGCCGGCCTCCTGGATACCATTACATCCTCCCTCAAACAGGCGGGAATAAGCTTCGCTATATACGATAATGTAGAACCTGAACCCCCGATCGATACTGCAAGCGAAATAGCCAACTTAGCAAGCAACGCAAAACCCGATGTTTTCATCGCAGTAGGAGGAGGAAGCGTTATTGACGCGGCTAAAGCGAGTATAGTTAAATACGTGAGGCCGGATATTGACGTTAGAAGCATTAGCCCCTTCGAAAACATCGGGCTAGAAGCACGTAAACCGGTCTTGATAGCCGTTCCAACCACAAGTGGAACGGGGAGCGATGCCACACTAGGCGTGGTTCTAACCGACCATACAGAAGATGGAAGAGTAAAGCTAGCACTAGGCTCGCCGGAAGTCGTGCCATACGCCTCTATACTAGACCCAGGCATGGTTTTATCGTTGCCCAGGAACCTGAAGGTGTGGACGGGTACAGATGCTCTGTCACACGCATTGGAAGCCTACGTGTCAAACCAGGCCAACCCTGTCTCTGACGCTCTGGCAGAGAAAGCTGTTGCCCTACTATTCAGGTACCTCCCAGACGCGGTTACCGGTGATGCGGTCGCTGTGAGTAAAGTTCATCTGGCGGCAACGATGGCTGGTGCCGCTTTCTCCAATAGCGGCTTAGGCGTTGCCCACGCGATCGCGCATCCACTGGGCAGTATTTTGGGTACACATCATGGGATGACTGTTGGGATAGTCCTACCATACGTCATCGAGTATTACATCAAGCACAGTCCTGAAGTAGCCGCTAAGTACAACGTTTTAGCCGGAATTGTGAGCTTACAACTTGGACGAGATATCGGAGGCATTATAGACGGCATCAAGTGGCTATATGATAGGCTGGGCTTTCCATTAAGGTTCGAGGAGGCAGGTGTGGCTAGGGAGAAGTATGTTGAAGCGGTTGAAAAGGTTCCGTTTATGGCGCTTCAAGACGCTGATATGGCGTTTGCCCCTGTTATTCCTGACCCCGAAGAAATAAAGTCTCTACTAGAGAAAATGTATTAATCAGATATATCTCTACCCTGGGGTGAGATTTTTGAGTGAGAAATTTGTTCCTACACCCGAATGGGCGAAACTATTCTGTGAAACCGTGAATGAGCTAGAGGGGTACAGGAAAAGCGCGAAGGGTTGGGTATGGCCTATTCTGTTCAAAGCCAAAGACCTCCCTGATGATGTTAAGGAGATGTATAAGAGCGACGTTATAGGATGGAAGCTGAACCTGAATAATGGGACGTGCGAAGGAGTAGAATGGTATGATAACGCTGAGAACGCTACAGCCGACTATGTCTTAACAGCCTCATTCAAGGATTGGCTTGACATCCTGGAGGGAAAGCTGAACCCTACCACTGCTTTAATGAGGAGGAAACTTAAGATTGAAAAGGGAAGCTATGCAACCGTTCTGAGATACCCTATAGCCGCGTTATACCTAGTAAAGGCGGCGAAAATCGCTTGGGAAAAAGCTAGGGGAGCGAAGCAAGGCTAACTATCTCCCGGGCTATCAGGGGTGAAGCAGTGAACCCGGGGCTGTCTATGCCGGCTGTAACAATAATATTACCCTTTTTACCTATGTAGAAATCGTCTTTTGAGAGGTTCTTCGCCCTAGTCCCGGCGGTGTACCCCTGTATATCAGGCTCATGTGAGAGTAGGTCGATGTATATCTCCACTGTTTCAAATGCTTCTTCGGGAGTAACACTTGTATCCCAGGGATTATTGGTCTCCGAAAAAGAGGGCCCCAGTATTACCCTGCCATCTGGCAGTGGGATTATCCCTCCTCCCTTGGTCTTCTTCGACCTGGACTTAGATATTAACGGGGCGATTATTGCGTTGCAATTAAGCCTTGTGTACACCATTACTCCTTTGTAAAAACCGATTCTCGGCAGGTATCCATTGTAGATTTCCCTTACTCCGGGTCCCGCCGTAACTGCTACTTTGTCAAAGCACTCCCTCGTATCTATAGACCGTATACAAGCCTTCTTACCCGTGTCTTCTACGGAAACAACTTTTGTTGCATACCTTATCGCTCCACCGTGCTCTTCAACCCATTTGGCTAGAGACTCGAGGACCTCGAGTGGATGAACGGTGCCGTAGCCTTCCACTTTGAGAGCTCCATTAACACTCTTAGTGAGGTCTGGGCATTCTCCCAGTACCTCGTCTCTCTCTACGCGTGTAACAGGGTAGCCCAGTGATTTCAGTATGACTCCTGCTGTTAGAGCTAGTGTTTTCTCCTTCGTGTTTCTGTAGACGAGGAATAAGGGTAGCCTTCTAACTCTGAAGCCTAGTTCTTCTGACAACCTATCATATAGCGGGTTTGCTTTTTTCGCCATTCTAGCTTTCCTGTTTATGAAAGGAGGCTGCAGTACATGTAGAACACCGGCGTTATGTCCGCTTGCGCCATACCCTAGGCTACTAGACTGCTCGTATACGGTGACGTCGAAATTGTTTTTGAGTGCGTGGTACGCGGTCTGTAACCCTATAATGCCTGCTCCAATTATTCCCAGTTTCAACTCTTGCCACCGAAGAACTTGTCCCGGAGAATGCTCGTTGGATCGAGGCAATTCTTCAGCTTGCTTAACAGTTCCGTTCCACTAGGCCCATACTCTGCTTCCAGGTATTTCGCCCTCATTCTACCGACTCCATGGTGGTGTGATATGCTGGCACTATGCTTCGAGACCTCGCCCATCAATGTATCCCATATCGAGTTATATGTATCTCCAATGTTCTCTAACGAGTATGCTATCGTGTAGTATAGGGCGACACCGCTTTGGTAGAAGTGGCTCGCATGCACGCCTGTGAAGAAGACTCTATCCAGTTTCCCAAGACTCTTCATGCTTGAATCATACAGGTCATAAGCTGACCCCCATGGTACTGATATTTCTATAGTCTCGAAACCCATTCCCAGTTCATACAGCTTCCATAGATCGGATATGACGTTAAACCTCTTGCTCAACCATTTATCCGCTAACTCCGCTCCTTCCCATGGATCAGCATTAACTATTTTACCTATACCTTCTATTTTGGCTTCCACAACATTACACTCGCCTTCCACAACCCCTATACTTACGCTTCCATCTACCCCGAAGTGTAGAGGAGACTCCTTCTCATCATAGACGCGGAACAGGTCTGGCGGGATTCTACGCCTAACAATACTCCTCGCATTCCCAAGTGAATTCTTGAAAGACGCTGATATCCACCCGACTTTCTCGGAGCATTCAGGGAGATCGTAGGCTGAGAGGTAAGCCCTTGTTATAACCCCGTATAAGCCTTCTCCTCCAATAAACATCTGCTCGAGAGGTAGAAGTACGCTCCGGCGGGGAGAGGGTTTTATTCTAACCAATCCAACCGAGGGAACAGCCACGTTTAACCCTCTAACCAAGTCTTCTATTCCACCGTAACCAGTCGAGTACTGACCTATGCTTCTAGTGGATATGAGCCCTCCAATAACCGCCTCGGGGAACGACTGTGGGAAGTGGCGGAGTGTTTTACCTTGCTTGTTCAACCATTCCTCGAGTGTTTTAAGGTAAACGCCTGCCCCCACATCTACGATACCCGACTCCTCGTCATACCAGTCGATCCAGTCAAGCCTGGACAGGTCCATTACAACCCAGTTTTTATCCGGGACTGCTCCTCCGAGAACGCCTGATCCTCCCCCATAAGCCACTATTTGGACACCATGCCTCCCCGCCAACTCAAGTAATTCGACAACCTCCCCCTCAGACCCCGGCAATACGACGCCTGAGGGCAAACTCGCCCTGCCGCCGGAGAGTTCCTTGTATACTAGTATGGGCCAGTAGTCCCTGGAATAAGGGTACCTCTGCCAATCACTTAGTAGAACCCATCGAGATCCTAGTAGCCCGGTGGCTTCCTCGAAAAACTTGTCCAAACTCATCTCTGAGCCGCCTCCTCTATTAGGTCTAGGAGAGTTAGGGATTGATAGCCTAGTTTCCTGAGGAGCATTTTCGCGTTTGAGCAGAGAGTAACCACGGGCCTCCCAGGATTCGTGTTGCGCATTGTGTACATGGCTATTTCCCTAGCTAGGTCCGGGTGTTTCACCGGTAATCCTCCGCCGCCGGCAACGCATCCCTCTACAATGGACTCGGGAGATCCTAGTACTTGTGAGATACCACCTATTATATCGTCACGGTATTCTCTCGGTGTTTTACATGGAATATGTAAAGTGTAGCCATTGTCTCCTAGGAGGCGCTTGGCGCCTAGGCTCTTAAGGATCTTTAAAGGGGATACGAGGCGTTTTTCACTTAGGGATAATGGGGTTAAGGCATCCATGTCATCTGCCAATATGAATTCAATACCGTTCAGGTTTAGTATGGGATTTCTCCCGCTCCAGTATGTCTCGCTTATAACTCCGCTGTCAACCCAGTATAAACTATAGTCTCCTCCAAGTGTCTTTACAATATTCACATTCGGCTTGGAAGGTGAGACCACTAGCAACCCGGGTTTACTGTTATTGGTAAGCCTCTCAACTCTTGCTTCGGTACTGCTAATATATTCTTGGCCCCTTAGAACTCTGACTGCCTCCCAGACCTTGTTACCCATCGGGCATGCGTACTCGCATGACCTGCATCCTGTGCATAGCCACAGAGCATCCTCCATATCCTTGCTACCCTCCATAAATTTCAGTGCTATCCGGGCGAGGTTGTTGGGTGCGGAGGCTCGGATATGGGTAGCCATGTATACAGGGCACTCAGTTACGCATATGCCTGGGCATAATACACACATGTTCAGAACGTTCCTCGGCTCGGTCAAAGAGGTGCACCTCACATAATGGAATACGGGTTCTTCATCTTCTTCTGTATTACCATGGCCCACTCGACTATTTCCCTGCTATCCAGCACAGCAAGCTCCGGGTCCGGATCGATCTCCTGGAATTCTTGTTCGAAGGTTACGTTTATTCCCTGTGATTTGGCCGCTAGTAAGGCTGCTCCCAGTGCTGACGTGTCGTGCCGCCTGGAGACCCTTATTTTTTCTCCCAGGTAAGAGGCTACAAGCTCGTTGAACCTGGTGAGACGGGTTAGTCCACCGGTTACTCTTATATCGGATGGAGGCCCGTACTTCTCCTTCAAGACGTTGTACACGTATGAGAGTGCCGCGGCTACACCGTGGGCTAACCCGTTTGCAATGCTTTTCATTGTGTAACCCGGTTGAAGCCCTATTATACCTGAAACTCCTCTCGACAACCTGGGAGTTCTCCCTCCCCAGATGTAGGGCACCACCAGAGGCGGGCTTGCTGGGGTTATGCTTTCATCCATTTCCCTATAGCTTCCCCCAAACATGTTTTCCACGAACCACTCGACAGACTTTCCCATACCAGTCAAGTATCCCTCCACGCCTGCTATCCTAGAGTCGCTTCCGACGTAAAGTGCCACCGGTATGGTACCGCTTGGATACCGGCTTGGAGGGCTTCGTTTTCCTAGGGATAAGTCCACAAAAAACCCGGTTCCCAGGCTTATCTTCATACACCCCCTGTCCAGGCAGTCTAGCCCTATGCTCGCCGCCTGCTGGTCCCCTATCAATCCTCCAATAACGACTTGATCGCTGGGTACCTCTAGGCTCAGCGAGTCATGCATAACTAGCTCGGGTATCTGAATCTTCGGGAGATTTAGAAGGTTGAAAACTATACCTAGGGGTCTGAGGGTCCGAGGGTTTATTAATCCTGTCAGTGCCGCCGTGGAGGGATCTGCCGCGTATTTACCTGTTAGCATGTAGGTCAGGTAGCCGTCTATGTTCCAAGCATAGGCTTTACCTTCTGCGAGAGGTTTTTCTAATGATGGACTGTCGAGAAGGTATGTTTTCAACCTGGTTCCGAGGGACTCGGGGGAGAGAGCTGGGCCTATAAAGGGTAGCTTCGCTGATATCCTCGCTTTTAAGGGTAGTCTGTTATAGTTAATTGTAGATCTTAGATCCATCCATGTTATTATGGGTGACAAGGGTTTCTTGTCTTTACCCCAGATCACAAGGGAGCCTCTATAAGTGGACAAGCCTATTATTCTCGAGCCTAGCCTTGCGGATTTCTCTATTAACTCCTTTATTGTTTCAAGCAGTTTCAGTGGATCCTGCTCTGCTATTGCCCCCTGGAGACGGGTTGTGTTTCTGATATGGTATTCCTTGGTTGGAACCATGGATTCGTCATAGATATACATCTTTATTTTACTTGTTCCCACATCTAGCCCTGTGATCCTAGGCTCGTCCAATTATTCATCACTACCAGCTACAATCCTGGGCCCTATGTGGTTAAGTGCAACTGGGCCGAATAAGTTATCTTCGACTGGGGGTCAAGGCAGGAATTGTTAATTGTGTAATGGTGCGAGGCTATTTTGCGGTCATTCTGAACGGTTTTACTTTGCCTGTCAGTGCTTTTACTATAACTAGCTTCTGTATTTCATTGGTACCGTCTCCTATTTCTATCATCTTGATGTCTCTATATAGTCTCTCAACCTTTGACTCCTTACTATACCCGAAACCGCCGTGGACTTGTAGCGCGAGCCTTACAATATCGTTGCCCCATTTAGCGGCGGAGTACTTCGCTATGCTTGCCATTCTTATGTAGTCAGGGTCTCCCTGGTCCGCCTTCCATGCGGCTGTATATATAATGCTCCGTATTGCCTCTAGCTTCACCGCCATGTCCGCTATGTGTGACGCTACCATCTGGTGGTCTATGAGTGGCTTGCCCATGCTTTTACGGGTCTTTGCATACTTTAATGCTTCCTCGAAAGCTGCCTGAGCGACTCCCAAGCCCGTTGAGGCCGTAACTATTCGGCCCTCATTCAAAGCCATCATAGCTATTTTGAACCCTATTCCCTCTTCTCCGACAATATTACCGGCCGGTACACGGCATTCGTTGAATAGGACTTCTCCTGTCCCAGATCCCCTGTATCCCATCATTTCCAGCTTGGATACCTCTGTACAGTCTGACCGGTCTACTACGAATAAAGTGATACCTCTATGCCTGTCCTCCGGCTTACCTGTTCTCGCCGCGACTAGGAAGAAATCAGCGTATACCGAGTTTGTTATAAATGTTTTTCTTCCAGTAATAATGTATTCATCTCCATCCCTTACAGCCTTAGTAGTTAGTGATGCCGCGTCGCTCCCGCAGCATGGTTCGGTGAGGGCGAAAGCTCCTATGCCTCCGCTTGCCAGTTTAGTTAGGTATTTCTCCTTTAGCTCTTCGGATGCATACTCGACAAGCGGGTAGGCCACCATGTCCCCGGATACTGTTGCAAGTATGCCGACTCCACTGCTGGATCTACTCAATTCTTCGGCTACGACGGAGGTTTCCAGCAATGTGAACCCTGGGCCACCGTATTCTTCAGGTACTCTCATCGAGGTGAAACCCATTTCGCCGAGGCGGCTTAGGAGTTCTCTACTAATAATATTTTCTCCGTCAATCCTCTTGGCCTCGGGTTCCACGTATTTCTCGGCGAACTCCCTGACCATACTCCTGATTACAGGTAACTGGGGATCCAGAGTATCAAATACCAATACCTAGTACACCTCCAGAAATCTGGTGGATAATGTAATGAACCTGTTTTCACATAAGAAAGGTGTAATTGCATGTGAAAAATAAATTTATTCTAAACCATTCGAGGAGCCTCAGGAAAGGCCAATTCAATCACCGGTAAATCATGGACAGCTGGGTCATCATAGGCTCCTCGAGTACGTATTTAGTGTTCTCTGAGTTATATTCTACGGATAACCCTCCATCCCTTCAATCCTATTATCACTCCTTTCCTCCGTAAATCAACTATTTGCCTGCTAAGCTCTTTCTGCTTGAGCCAGTCACCGTATAGTCTACCTTTCCCCAGAAGCTTGAATAGCCTCTTTACAAACCATTCTGGAGGATCCTTAGGCTCGAAACTCTCCAGCGGCGTACCTGGCAAAGGTAGGAAATAATGGGCATGTATCCGTGCGTTATAGCTATATGCGAGTTTCTCCGTGAGTCTCAGAGTGTCAGAAAGGTCTTCTTCCTCCTCGAATGGGAGGGCATAAATGAAGTCCACGTCAGCTCTGAATCCGTGTTTGTTAAGTGTTTCAACCGCATTAATGACCGTCTCAACATCGTGTCCGCGGTTAATAAGGGATAGAATTCTCTCCGAGCCGGATTGGGCGCCTATTATAATATTCTTATTGGAAACGGTTTTCTGGAGGCATCTGACTGCCTCGTCTACACAGGCATGCTCAGGCCTTATCTCACTTGGAAATGACCCCATGAAAATCCTCCCTTTGAAGCTTCTTCCTGCTTTGTATAGGGTTTCCAGGAGATCGCATAGACCCCGGATATTCATTTCCCTTCCATCTGAAAGGTATGAAAAGGCGTTCGGCGTTATGAATCTTAGATCCCTCCTCCCACTCTGCCAGAAAATCTTCGCGTAATAGACAACAGTTTCTATAGATCTATGTTTGATAACTGCCCCGTGCATGTATGGGACTTCACAATACCTGCAACCCCAGACGCATCCCCTGGTTATCTCTATAGGAGCATAGATCCCCTCCCAGTAGGGGAACGGGGGGTATTTATCTAGGTCAACGCGCCTCTGCCTACCCGTATAAACGGGTCTGCCCCCATCCCATGTTACAACCCCCTTTACCTTGAGTACATCGTCTCCTTCCAAGTAATGCCTTAGGTAGTCAGGCAGTGTCTCTTCTGACTCGCCGTGGAAAACCGCTTGGAACCCTAGACGGAGCGTGCCCAGGGGATCTCCCGTAGCATGAGGGCCACCCGCGACTAGGTGAATCCCGTGTTCCCCGGCAACTTCCGATACTCTCTCTATTTCCATTCTGAGCTTGGGTATGACCGTTGTCAGGAGACTGTAACCTATAAAAACAGAGTATCCCTTAGCCTGGAGGTTCACCCCGTCACGAAGCATATTTGAGGGATCTTTGTACGATCTCACGAGAACATGGAACCCGTTGTCAGATAGTTCTTTTTCGACTGCGGCTCTTAGCTGCGCTAAACTATATCTAGACTCCTCAATGTATCTTAATAGCAATGCCAGCTTCATCCCGGTACCTCCCTTCGGTCACTTACATTTGCCTATCAGATGGATGTACCATCCGGCAACCGCGTCGTACATCATCTGGGCAGCTATACTGGCTAGTATTAGTGACATGAACCTCGATAGGGCCCTGACGCCTGTTCTACCTAGTAGCCGTATAAAGAATCCTGATGCCATTAGTGTTGCGTAAACAGTCAATACCCCCGCTAAGAACCCGGTTATAGCGTGAAGCAACGGCATCGCCGTGCCTAGATATATTAATACTGCTAGGGTTCCAGGCCCTACCATCATTGGTGTTGCAAGGGGGACTACGGCGATTTCCCTCTTGTCAACGGTTTTGCTTCTCGGCATACCGCTCATCATGTCAATAGCGATTACCATTAAGAGCACGCCGCCTCCGAACTTTATAGCCATTACGGAGAGATGGTAGAATCTGAGTATCAGGCTCCCCGCTATGATAAAGATTAAACCTATGATCGTGACTGCTATGACTGCAGTGTTCAGTATCTTTGCTCTGGCCTCCTTCCTAATTCCCTCGGTCAGTGTGAGATAGTTTCCTAGGATGGAGAAAGGATTCATTATGGCTACTATTTGACTATATGAGAGTATTACGTCGACTGTGAACCCGGGCATTTACCAGCCCTCGCCTATGCTGTCCAACCGGATTAGAGGTAGTTCCTATATGATATTTTCCTCCTTGACACGTTGTACTTGTCGACGATGTAGCCTTCCCACTCTAGTACAATACCCTCCTTCTGCAGGGTGTCGAGGAGGTCCAGCAGGCCTCTAATCTCTTGAGGGGGCACTGAAACCCATGCCAAACCCGTTGTACCGTCTTCATCTGATAGGGCGTAGTCGGTGTATGGATGCTCCGCCAGCGCAGATGAAATGCGGTGAGCGGCTTGGCTGTGAGTCTTATAGAGCAGGACTATATCCAGGTTTTCCGGGCGGTGGGATAGTTTTATGTGAACACCGGTGACCATCCCCCTGCCTATTATGTGGTTGAGGAAATGCCTCCTGACCCTGCTGTATGTTACATTAGAGTATTCAGGCTCTATTTTCCATCTCCCCTTGGAGACGGCTTCCTGTAGCCTGCTAGCTATCTCCCTCATTGATAGGAAGGGGTTTGACTCTATCTGCTCTAGGATGAACAAGTCTATTTCATCGTATTTTATTCTCCTTTTAGGAGTGACTATCCTCTGGAACTCTGATGCCTTCACCGTTTCTAGCAGGTAATCCCACCTAGGTTTAACTGTTCTATCTAGCACGTCGTAGTAAGCCCTGAGATTCGGCTTTGAGTGGTAGTAATTGTCGAAAACGTATATGTCGCCCTCTACTTCTTCTTTACTAAGAGATTCTATGACTGACTGCATTTTATCTGCGGGAACAGCATACTGGAGCAAAACTCCTTTGGGTATGAGAGGAGCCTCTAATTCGAGGAACGGTGAATCATACCGCTTGCCTTTCCTCAGGTTCTTAGATAGTACCAGCATCCTCTTTATTCCCAGCCCACTATAGTTTATGTCGGCCATGAAAACCACGTTCGATTCATGGAGGGTTTTAACTCTCCTCCACAGTGTTGACACGTGTAAACCCATATCTTCCGCTAAACTAGTGATCGTGGGTAGACCTGGGGTTCCCTGAATCTTCTCGATTATTTCGATGAAGCTATATGATAGTTTGTCGTATATTTCTCTTCCACGTCTCCCTCTCATACCCTTCAACCTCTTTCCCTGTAGTATCAATCTGCTCAAAAAATTATTAATAATTCCTTAGCCAAAATCTAGGGATTTAGGCTAAGATTTTAAATGATTGCCAACCGGGGTACCCAGAAGAGACCTTGAAGAGGACACCCCGGCTGTTTCAACATCTAACATCTCATAGAGAGGGTATTCTCCCTTGATTTTGATGAGAGGCGGGTATGATCCGGGTGGCCTTGCAAGGCTATAAGGCGGGTCCCATTCCTCGATGAATACATTCCTGATCAAGGTGCCTCTGGGAAAAACTCTTGGGAGCATCAATGTGTCAAACCTGCTCCGAACCCACTTAACGAAGGAGCGATGTCTAGCACTGTATTTTTCTCCGATTCTAGCTTTAAGGAATGAGACTCTAGTCCCGGGGATGATCATTAGTTTTCTAATATTGACCCTCCTCACCAGCAGTCCTTTCTCCAGTAACGTGGATAGAAACTTTTTGTTCAACTCCAGGGTTTCACGGGTCTCGCCGGGTAAACCTAGTATGAAATTTATGCCGGGAAGCAGGTGTGGAACACCGTCGCTATCCCTTATGCCCCCGTACTTGTTTAACATTTCAATGGCCTGCATAGCTTCTTCCGAAGTAACGTTGAGGTTATTTATCTTAGCAACACGAGGATCTGCCGACTCGAGTCCCAGGGCTGCTGTGTCGCCAGGCGTGTGATACTGTACTAGTATTTTAGTCAGTTCTATAGAGAGATCGGGGTACCTAGCAATAGTTCCTGGATTCACATTGTCTATATGGAGGGTCCTCAGCTTTGGAGCCACTGACCGTATTCCCTTCAACAGTGATTTGACCGCGCTAGGATTGGGTTTTGGCCACTCGGTTTCTCCCAGTTCCTTTGAACCCACTACATAGAAGTCCGATTGCCTCCCGATTCTGAAATCTACTACTCCATTCTTATATAGAGCCTCTACTTCAGAGACTATGCTCTTTAAATCACGGTGTATCGGCCTTCCGTACAGCGGTTCAATGCAGAAGCTACAGCCTCCGGAAACCCATCTAGAACACCCCCTGTACGTTTCGATCTCTGCTATTAATCCGTGGCCAAGCCTACGGTGCATTCTTACGATTCTAGCACCTTTCACGGCGTATATACTGGTGTACCGGTAGTCTCGACGTGTTATCCAAGTCCTAGCCCTTTCAGGGCCCTCAAGAATTAGCTCCCTCATATACTCGTCTATATCGCCTGTAACAACCGCGTCGAACCCGGAGTGCTCTAGTCTTCTCAGTACACTCGCTATAGAGCCTCCCTCTATTCCGGT